>JAHWKW010000005.1 GCA_019347675.1 Actinomycetota bacterium
TAGATGCGGACCCACCCGATGGCCTCGCGCAGCCAATTCACCGACGTCAGCTCCCCGTTCGTCGTATCTACAACCGTGCCAGACCGTCGTCCCCGGCGCCACGGAAAAGGTGCGTCGTTGATCGCGGCCCGCGGCGGGCTTCCTCCGCCGGCGGGCGGTGTCAGCGCGGAGCGCCGCGGCCGCGAGGAGAGGCACTCCTCGAGCAGGCCGGGGCTGAACTAGCCGACTCGCAATGCGGCTCACTCACGCTCACCCAGTGCTGGGCCGCCGATCGTGACCGTTCGGCGAGCCGCCAACCGCCTACTCAGCCAGCCAAAACAGCTGGGTTGCAGCCGGCGCAGGGGCTGCCTGAACGCCACGGCACAGCACTCGACCGCGGCTCCGGCCAACCGCGGCCCTCCCGCCATACACCGGTGGGCCGTTGTGCGGCGTCGGTCCGCTCACGCTGGGTTCAAGTTGTGCGACACCACGGCTTCCGCTCCAGCGGTGTGGTACGCGAATTCGCTAGGGCCCCAAGCGAACCCTTTCGTTACGCTCAACGAAACGACGAAGGCCCCCGGTGGACGATGCTGCACCAATTCGGGGACCTCAGGCTCAGTCGGTTGCGGCACCGGAAGGCGGCACCACTTCGACCACCACCTGCCCGCTGGTGCTCCCGGCCTCAAGCCGTAGTTCCCAACACCCAGGCTCTGGGATGTCGACAACCGAGGGAAATTGCTGCGCAGAGGCGATACGGTCGACGGCGCTAGGAAAACCGAACTCGACGCTCCTTCGTCCTCGGCTCAGGTTGATCGCCGTCACCTCAAGCGTGTCCATGTTCTGGTCGCCATCGACGAGCCACAACACTTTCACTTTGTTGCCGGATAGAGTTCGCCCCCCCGGTGGCATCTTCAGGGCACCGCTGTATCCGAGAGCCTCGTCGGCTGAATAGTAGAAGAGATGGCCAGTGATCCTGCCACCTGAACGCTCTGACCGGATCCATGGGATGCGCGGGCTGACGTCTCCACCCACGTAGTGGACCCGGCTCGAACGGCAGCGTTCATCTTCGAAGCCGAGCTGGCTGGCCGTGCCATCGTGACCACTGTGGTTCGCCCGAGAGCTCCGCTCGGCGGTGGAACAAGAGCCAACGACAACCACCATGGCAAGCAAGACACTCATTGACGCAACGCCTCGCCAGGTCAGTGCCCGCGACGGGCTAGAGGCGCGACAGCAGTGATCATCGTCTCCCTGACTCTCCGAGAGGATATCCACGCGGGAAATGAGGGTGAGACGGGTGCTACTGACCGAGCTTCCACCACTCGCGCTGTCGTCCGTTCGTCGCGTTGTCCCCGTCGCCTGTAGGGTTGTTGGTACGCGATGTGCGAGGTCACTGTGCTCCAACTCTCCCAGTCCGCCGCCGACGTGTTGCACCAAGCCCGAGACGAGCAGGACATCCCCGACGGCTACGGCGTCCGGGTGTCCGCCCAGGCCGGACCGGGCGGCCAGACCAGCCTCGCCGTGGGGTTCGCCGAGGCTCCCGCCGAAGGCGATGAGGTCACCGAGGAGGCCGGCATGGAACTCTACGTCTCCCAGGAGGTCGCCGGACCGCTCGCCGAGAGCATGATCGACGTGGAGAACACCGGCCAAGGTGCACAGCTCGTGGTGAAGCCCCAACAGGAGTGATTGGGCGCACGTCGGTGCCTAGCTCGTGGCGACGTCCTTGCCCAACGGCAACCGAACGTGCCGCAGATGGTGTGACGGCCGGCCCAAGGGGCCCGGTCGGAGAGCATCACGACACGGCCTCCGGCCCCGGCGACCACGGCCGCGACGTGTGCGGGTCCCAGGAACCCATCCGCGCCAGGCGGCCGGGGCACGTGCCGCGGCGAGGGGCGACGCGGTGGCCTGCCGTCAGGGCCGGCGTCCAGCTCGACCTCGCGGCCATCCGCGGAAGCGCTCGATCCCGATGTCGAACACGAAGTGGAGCGCCAGCAGCAGCAGGCCCAGCTCCAGGAAGTCGATGGCGCCGAGGCGCACGTCGAACAGCGCGAACAGGAAGCAGACGGCAGCGGCGAGCGCCAGCATGGTGCTCCTCCTCTGAGGTCGCCACCGCGGCCGCACGCCGACACTACGCAGCCTGCGCGCCCGCGGCCACGGCCGTCCGGGAACGCACCCCACGGGCGTCCGCGCCGCGGGCGGTCGCTCCGCCGGCAGGCCCGGGATGCCGCCGGAGGATGCGGGCGGGACGCCGTGGGGCCACGGGTACGCTCGGCGCCGTGCGACCTGGAGCAAGGTGAGCGAGGTCTCGATCGGTTACCGCACGATCGACTCGCATCCCGAAGCCGACCAGATGATCGAGAGCATGCGTCAGACGGGGGCCTGGCCCGCGGTGCAGGAGCTGCGCGGGTGGACCCGGCCGTGGCTCGAGGTTTCCGCCGGAGGTGCGGTCCTCGACGTGGGCTGCGGACTCGGCGAGGTGCTGATCGACCTCGCCGGCACGGGGATCGGGGCGCGTCCGGTTGGTCGGTGTGGACGAAAGCGAGACGGACGTCTGCGAGGTCTGGCGCTCCGCGCCGGCTGCGAGGACGTGCGTGTCCGCGGAGCCACCGCGGCCATCCGGATGGTCGCCCGACCTGAGTGAGGCGCCGCCCGGCTGGATGCCGCCACGGATCGTCGGACAGACCCTCCTGAGGACTTCGGTCTCTCCCAGGGCGACGCGCAGGAGCAGGTCGATGCGCTGGTCGAGGCGGCCCGTCGGGGGCGTTTCGAGCTGGCCGTGTCGCTCATGCGGTGACCACCAGACGACCGACGCCGGCCAAGGCGTCCTCCCGCGGGCCGCACGCCCGCGTGCACAGCCAGCGCACACCGCCGACCGGTGGCTGACGGCAGCGTCGTCGGGGATCCTCGGCTTCGACCTTCCTGCTAACACGACCGAGGGACCCGAGGCGGCGGTCAAAGGACGTCTCGGAGAGCTCTCCGCCGACGTGGAAACCCGGCTGTGCGCACTGTTGAGATGGGCAGCAAGCTCAACTGTTGCGCCACACCCGGACCCGCGGTGGCCAAGCCGGGGGAGGGGCCGTAGCCGCGTTTGTTTGCGGAGCCGCCCACGATCGCTGTCCCCGTGCGAGCAGCGTGGGCCTGCTCAGCTTCGGTCCCTCAGCTGAGCTGCTCGGCCCAGTGCGACGATGATGCCCTCGGGGCCGCGGACGTAACAGAGTCGATAGCTGTCCTCGTACTGCGCCACCTCGCCAACGAGTTCGGCACCGTGGGTGTGCAGGCGGGCAAGGACGTCCTCGATGTCTTCGACGGCGAACATGATGCGACGTATGCCGAGCGTGTTCGCCGGCGGATTTTCCGGCTCAGCGCTGATCGCCGTCGGTGTGTGGAACTTCGTCAGCTCAATCCAGCCGTGGCCGTCCGGGGTCCGCATCATTGCGATGTCGACTCGGACGTCGTCGAGCCCGACGACACGGTCGACCCAACGTCCCTCGACTGGCGCCTCACCCTCTAGCTCCATACCAAGTTCGACGAAGAACGCAGTAGCAGCCTCAAGGTCGTCGACAACGACGCCGACGTGGTCCATCCGCTGAATCGTCATCTCCCCGACTGTAGGGGTCGGACGGCTCGGCTATGTCGGTGAGGGATGGCGTCCACACGGACTCGATGTCGCTCGCCCTGCTCCTGCGGCGCCCTGAATAGGTTCGTGGACAGCCTCAGTAAAGTAATCCGAGGGTGGTGACGTGATCGGTCTGACCGATGGATTAGGCAACCGTCCGCCGTCGGAGAGTGTGGCGTGGGAAGCAAGGAGGAAGCCATGCGCAGCGCCGCCCTGGAAGCCCTCGACGTGCTCGTCGGCGAATGGTCGCTCACGCTGACGGACGCGTGGTTTCTCGAATCCAGAGATATCCGCCAGAACGGCCACGCGGTTGTTCGCTGGATCGGTGACGCCTTCATCGAGCTCGAGGCCGAGATGGAAGGCGAGCCCGTATGGCACTTCATGTTCGGCCGCAGCGACGCCAACGAGCGACTCATCGCGCTGTACCACGATCCGCGGCCCACATCGCGCGTCTTTCACATGACCTTCGGCAACGGCGAGTGGACTCTTCTCCGCGAAGATCCCGACTTCCACCAGCGTTTCGTCGCCACCGTCGCGAACGATCGGATCCACGGGCGCTGGGACGCCTCCGAGGATGCCGGCGCTACCTGGCGCAAGGACTTCGACCTGATCTTCGAGCGACCCGATCGCTGACGTCCACTCACGAAGGGTTGCAGACGGGGGAACTCCTCGACCACAGCTATGTGCGGATGATCTCGGCGACGGGCACGACCAGAACCACGGCTTCCGCGACGTGGGTGGCCGGTGATACGTGCCCTGGTGTAGCGGGGCGTCGGGCGTCGGCTTCCGGGCGTAGGCGACCGGCGGCATGAGACCGTTGCCTCTAGCGTCCGCCAGGGCTTCCGACAAGGTGATCCGATCGCGCCGGCCGGCGTGATCCGAGGGAAGTGTGGCGATGATCGACCATGCAGTGGTGATCGCGGGTGGAAGTCCGACCGGGCTGATGTTGGCGGGCGAGCTGGCGTTGGCGGAGATCGACGTCGTCATCGTCGAACGACGCGCCAGTCAGGATCTCGACGGATCGCGCGCCGGGGGTCTGCACTCCCGCACCATCGAGGTGCTCGATCAGCGTGGCATCGCGGAGCGGTTCCTCTCCGCGGGACAGGCGATGCAGGTCCAGGCGTTCGCCGGGATCCCGCTGGACATCAGCGACTTCCCCACCCGCCACAACTACGGGCTTGCGCTGTGGCAGAGCCACTTCGAGCGCATCCTGGCTGACTGGGTCGATGAGGTCGGAGTGCCGATCCTTCGTGGCCGGGAGGTCGTGGGCTTCGCTCAAGACGACACCGGCGTCGATGTCGAGCTGTCCGGCGACACGTCGCTCCGAGCGCAGTACCTCGTCGGGTGCGACGGAGGACGCAGCCTGATCCGTAAGGCAGCCGGCATCGACTTCCCCGGGTTGGATCCCTCGACCAGCTGGCTGATCGCCGAGGTCGAGATGGAGGAGGCGCCGGAGGTCGGCATGCGCCGCGAGGGTGGCGGCATCGGTCCCGTCAACCGGTTGGAGGGCGGAGGGCCGTACCGGGTCGTGCTGAAGGAGCAGCCCGACGAGAACGCCAGCGAGCCCACCCTGCAGGATCTTCGCGAGGCACTCATCGGCGCCTACGGGACGGACTACGGGGTGCACAGCCCGACCTGGATCTCCAGGTTCACTGATATGACGCGGCAGGCGGTGTCCTACCGCCACGGCCGTGTCCTGTTGGCTGGGGACGCCGCACACGTGCATCCCCCGCACGGCGGCCAGGGCCTCAACACCGGCGTGCAGGATGCCGTGAACCTGGGATGGAAGCTGGCGCAGGTGGTCAACGAGACATCACCCGAGAGCCTTCTGGACACCTACCACGCCGAACGGCATCCGGTCGGTGCCCGGGTGTTGCACAACACCATGGCGCAGGTCGCGCTCAGCAGCCCCGGCGACCGTCACGCAGCCCTGCGCGACATCATGACGGAACTGCTGAGCATGGACGGGCCGCGCAGGCGCATCGCCGCGATGCTCTCCGGTCTCGACATCCACTACGACCTCGGAGACGGACACCCGCTGCTCGGGCGGCGCATGCCCGACCTCGACCTGCACACCGCCGACGGTCCCAAGCGCGTGTACACCCTGCTGCACGACGCCCGGCCCGTGCTCCTCAACCTCGGTGAACCCGGCGACCGCGATATCACGCCATGGGCAGATCGAGTCCAGATGATCGACGCCGAACATGTCGGCACGTGGGAGCTCCCGGTGGTCGGCGAGGTCACAGCACCCGCAGCCGTGTTGATTCGCGCCGACGGCTACGTGGCCTGGGTGGGAGACCTCACCGACCCCGGGCTTCCCGACGCGCTGTCCACCTGGTTCGGAGCGCCAACGGCGGCGTAGCGCGAAGGGGACCTTGACCGGACCCCGTGGACCCATCCGTCTCGCGTGGGAGTCGGTCATTGGTGGGTGCAGGCATCAGGTTATACCGCTGGTTCCTGGTAACCCGAGGGCGTTGTCTCCTTGAGCCCCACCTCGATGAGGGGACGGGCCACTGTGCACGATTTGTGGGTGTTCGCCGGCTGGTTTGGTTTGCCGAACGAGTCGCAGACGGCGCTGGAGACCTTCCGCAGCAGCGGCCCTGACACGGAACAGCGCCCGGCGATGCTCACGGTGTCCGTTCAGAGTACGACATCGCCGACGTTCGGCCCGTGGCCGGGAAGGTGCCGAATGAATCGGCCGGACGGACTCTGCTGCGACCGATGAGATCGGCGCCGCGATCCCGTCGAATCGAACGACGACAAAACCCAGCGAGACGGGAACTGCGACCATGAAACTGACGACCATCACGATCGTCTCCGTCGACGGAGTGATGCAGGGACTCGGCGGGCCGGACGAGGACCGCAGCGGCGGATTCGAGCGCGGCGGATGGGTCACGCCGCTGTTCGACAACGAGGCCATGGCGTTTCTCAACCAGGCCTACCAGCGCGCCGACGCGTTCCTGTTCGGCCGGCGGACCTACGAGATCTTCGCCGGCTCCTGGGGCGCGGTGAAAGATCCGGGCATAAACCCCATCGCAGGTGCCTTGAACACGCAGCCGAAGTACGTCGCATCGACCACGCTCACCGAACCGCGCTGGGCGAACACGACTGTCCTCTCCGGTGACGTCGCGGCGGCCATCGGCGAGCTGAAAGCCAAGCCGGCGGGTGAGCTGCAGGTGCACGGCAGCGGCAGCCTGATCCGCTGGCTGTTCGACATCCAGCTTGTCGACGAGATCACCCTGCTCACCGTCCCGGTGGTCGTCGGCCAGGGCACGCGGCTATTCCCCGACACCGGCCCGGACACAGCCCTGACCTGGTCGACTCGCGAGCCACCCCGAAGGGGGTAACGATCTAGGTGTACCGGCCCAGCGGGCGCCCGCATATGCAACCGCCACCACCGACGTGAAGCACGTGACATAGGTGCCGCAGTCAGTGAGAGTCGATCATGGATGGGTGCGGCCTGCAGCGTAGACAGCTGGCGCCTGGTAGCCGAGCGCGGAGTGTCGCCGGGGTGGTTGTAGTCCCCTTCCATTCGCTGATCACCACCCGCGACTGAACCAGTGACGGAGTACATGTTGATGTTGAGGCATTCGTCGCGCACCCGGCTGTTAGCCGTTGCGCCAGGGCTGGCCGGGTGGGATGAAGTGCAGGCCGACGCGTTCGCCGGCCCAGTCGGCCACCGCGGCGCAGGCGAACTCGGGCCGTTGTCGCAGCGCAGCACGGCCGGATAGCCCCGGTCCACGGCGAGGCGGTCGAGTTCGTCGATCAGGTGTCGTCCGGTGATGTTGCGCTCGACCAGGCCGCCGAGGCATCCACGGGTGTGTTCATCCACAATAGACACGATCTTGATCGGTCGGCCGTCGGTGGTGGCGTCGAACTGGAAGTCCACCGCCCACACCACGTTCCGTGCATCTGCGGTCGGCGGGTTCGGTGTCCTTGAGGCGCCAGGCGCTTGCGTCGGCGCCGTTGTGGCACGCGCAGGCCCTCGTCGCGCCACAGCCGCTGGATCTTCTTGTGGTTGATCTTCCAACCCTCGGTGCGGGCGTCGTGATAGGCAGGACGAAACCCACGCCGGGGATGATCCTTGGCCCACGCCCGCAGCCAGGCCCGTAGTCCGGCGTCCGGGTCAGCCGGCGTGGTCGTGGCTGGACGCCGCCGCTGGGTGGATCGGTTCTGCCCGGTCACGCGGCAGGCGAACCGCTCCCTCACCTTCATCGTCCTCATCAGGTGGTGCACGGCCGCCCGCCACCGTTCCGGGCTCAGAAGTTTCCCCGGGAAATCTCCCTGAGTGCGGCCTTCTCCAGCTCCGCGTCGGCCAGCAGCCGCTTGAGCGTGGCGTTCTCCCGCTCCAGGTCCTTGAGCCGCTTGGCGTCGTCGGCGTTCATCCCGCCGAACTGGGTGCGCCACCGGTAGTACGTCTGCGCGGAGACCTGCAGCTCACGGCAGACGTCAGCGACGCCCTTGCCCTCGTTCAGCATCCGATCAGCGGTCGCCAGCTTGCGCACGACCTGCTCCGGCGTGTGCTCCTTCCTCGTAGCCATGTTGATGTCGAGCCTTCCTGTCCGCAACGTGGGCCGCAAGACTCTCAAACGACCTGGACTGAGGAGGTCAGCCGGCGCCAGGCGGTGACCGGGCCGGCCGTCCCCGATCATCCCTGCGTAGCACATACCAGTGCGATCATCGCCTCGCGCGCCCGTGAGCCATCGGTGAGCGGCTCGCCGAAACCGATGCGCCCGAAGGCCACCGCCGGCTCGTCATCGGCAGCCGCCAGATCCAGCCGCAGCTCGAACCCGTAACGGTCACAGGACAACATCGTGACGTCGGTGACCTCCCCGTCGACATCGAGATAGTGGCCCACCATGGCACGCATGTGGCCTCGGTGATCGTCGTTCATGTGCGCGACGATGCCGTCCTCCGCGGGCGCGATCGGATCCGGCTCCGCGGTCCGGTAGGCCTGCGCGTCAACCCAGCTCATCTCCCCGAAGCCGCGTACGTACCGAACGGCGACGACCTCCAGGCGGTGCACGCCGAAGTCGGGGAACTCCGCCCAGTACGCTCCCGGATGGGCCGTGAGGTAGGTCGCCGTGGCCGCGTCCTGGTTGTCCTCCCCGACCGCAACCATCTCCCCGAGCAGGGTGGCCCGAGCCCCGGCCAGCCGGCTGGTGCCACTCGGCTCCGGTGCGGCCACCATCAGCGAGCAGCGGCGGTCCTCAGCCAGGTTGCGGGCGTGCTCGGCCATGGTGCTCATCAGCACCAGCGGGGTCCCCTCCTCGTCCAGCGCGTAGGTCGCCACGGACCCGAACGGGTAGCCGGCGGGCTCCACCGCCACCGTGCTCAGCGTCCCGCTGTCGCAGGTTGCGACCAGCGTCCGCGTGCGCTCCGCGTGGGTCGGGGCCCGGGCGCCGGGCTGGGTGTACGTCGGCGGTCCGCCGTGGGAATGCGGATCCTCGCTCATGGCTCCTCGCCGGTCGTCGTCCTCGGGGCGGGAACCCTACGCCCCGCCGGCTAGGCGGCCCGTACTCGGTGCGGGACCGACCCGCAAGCCGCGGTCGTCCGGCGCGGCGGACAGCACGCGTCATCGGACCGGATTACGTCGTGTAGGCCGCCCACAACGGCAGGTGAACGAGCGACGCAGCTTCCCGGCGACCCGGCCATCGCTTGCGTCGACTCCCGCATCAGGTGAGGGGTGTCAAGACCCGAACGGTGACGGCCGCTGCCGACGCGGCCGCTCGACCGGAAGGCTGCAGTGATGTCCGCCCGTCCTCGGCTCTTCCGGTCTCGACGTCTCCGACGACGTGCTCGACGATCTTCGGGACCGGCTCGTGCGCACGCGGTGGCCCGACGAGATCTCGGGGTCGGGCTGGGAGTACGGCTCGAGTCTCGGGTTCATGCAGCGCCTGACGTCGCATTGGCGGGCGGCTTCGACTGGCGGGCACAGGAGGCCAAGCTCAACGCGTACGAGCAGTACCGCATCCCGCTCGACGGCATCGACCTGCACTTCATCCACCAGCCGGGCGTCGGGCCGCGACCGTTGCTGCTGCTGCACGGGTGGCCGGGGTCGGTGTGGGAGTTCCGCGACCTGATCCCGAGGCTCACCGACCCCGGCCGTTTCGGAGGCGACCCGGCGGACGCCTTCACGGTGGTCGCTCCGTCACTTCCCGGTTTCACGCTCTCGTTCACCCCGGGCCAGCCGCGGCCGGGCATCGTCGAGATGGCCGAGCTGTTCGCACCTCTGATGGTCGCGGTTCTCGACTACCGCCAGTTCGCCGCTCAAGGCGGCGACCGGGGCGGTTACGTCGTCGGCCGGCTCCGCACACGCCCATGCGGACAAGGTGGTCGGCGTCCACCTGAACTTCCTGCCGGTTCCGTTGGACCTGCGGTTCCCCGAAGCTCACCGACGAAGTTCGCGCCTACCAGGACGAGACCGTCACTGGCAGACCGAAAAGACTGGCTACAGCCGGGTCCAGGGGACGCGCCCGCCCCGCTCGTTGGCTGAGCAGATGTTCAACATCCAGCGATGGACGCAGATGCCGCGCGGCGGACACTTCGCAGCACTCGACGCACCGGGTGCTCGCCTCAGACATCGCCGAGTTCTTCCGTTCACTCCCAGAGCGCTGACCAGCCGAGCGCCGAGAACAACGAAGTCCGGCAACGGTCCCGTGCAGGCGTTACAGCAGGTAACGCCCAGCGATGTTCCGAACAGCGGGCCTCGGCGTCGTCAAGCATCACTGGCTTACTCTCCCCTGACGCCGAATGTGCCGATACGCGAACCAACTGCCACCCGACAGCAGAGCGACCAACGCGAGCGCGACCGCCATGCCAGCCGCCCCTTCGAGTGCCCTCCGATCCGCACCTGCATTCCCAGTCGCGACAGGTCCTCGCGTGGAGTCGGGTCTGAGTCGGGCGACGAGAGGTTCGGCCGCCTCAGCCACAAGGCAGTCGTTGGTTCGAAACCCGCCTTCCTCCGTGGCGATGATGTAGCGAGTCCCCGGCACAAGTTGGGCGTCGACGGATGTGTAGCTCTTGGAGATCACGTTGAGCGGCCACCACGGAGGGTCGGCGTGTCTCGTCTGTACCACGACCGACGGTGCAAGGTCGGGACCACGCCATGTCTCCTCAACGTCCACGCGGGCGTAGTAGTGATTCCTCTCAACGACGGTACCTACGAAAACCATCTGCTTGCCCGCGATTAGCTTCACCGGGTCCGCCGCGCACGAAGCGCCGGCGGAAGCCGTCGTCATGGTGCTGAGCAGCACGGCGATTATCGCGACGGCCGGATACATCCGAAGCCGAGAACCTGCCATCGGACTTTTCCTCGCGATGATGCGCCGATGCTAGACGAGAAACTCTCTCTTGCTATGACGTCAGCCGCTGGCTCCTGGTTCCGCGGCCCACCGGTTGCCGTGACCCACTCCGATTCCGGGAAGAGTGCCAAGCATCGATGCAACCGGCGATACCGCGTTGAAGAGTTGCGCCATATCCGCTGCCATGGCGAGGCCGTTCCGGCGTCCGCCCACGCGAAACCACTGCGATGCTGACAGCGGCTGTTCGTCCTGCCAGGGTGAGCGCCCGAGATGTCCGTCGCCGGTCTGGCTCGCGTCACCACTGACCGCGTGTCTGGGAACCGATCCGTCGTCCGGTGGGCGGCATTTCGCAGGCACAGCGAGGGCCGGGCCTCCGTGACCTGATAGCGTCCTATGTCAAGCGGCAGCCGGGATGGCGGGTGCTGGGGCTCGGTCAACGTCGTCTCGGATGCGCCGGTAGACGACCTTGGCGAGCTGTCGCTTCAAGCAGCGCATGGCCTCCTTACGGCTCTTACCCTTGTTGATCTTGCAGCGGCAGTAGTCCCGACCAGGACCTGGGTGGATGCGCCAATGTGCCGGGAGCGCGCTGCACGTGACCGTGGCACGTCGGCCTGTACCCGGTGGCGAAGGATTCGATCGCTCTGGGACCGGCGGGAGCCGTCGTCACACCGCTGCTGGCTCGACGGCGTACTGGGCGAGAACGATCCCGGAGCCGTCCCAGGTACGGGTGCCGACGAGCCGCAACGAGATCGGGGGCCGGCCTTCGAACGCGGGCGTGCCTGCGCCGAGTACGCCGGCGCCGATCATCAGGTGCAGCTCATCGACCAGATCGTTGGCCAGCAGGTCGTTCCACAGTGTGTGGCTGCCGAAGATCAGGATGTCACGGCCTGCCCCCCCTTGAGCTCCCGGATCCGTTCGTGCGCGTCGGCCAGCCTCACGATGCGAGTGTTCTGCCACGGTGCGGTCTGGTCAGACGTCAGGCGATCTGAGACGACCACCTCTCGATCGCGTTGTTGAGCCGTGAGATCTCTCTGACCACCGGTCGCGCGTCGGGGTCGTCGGCGATGGGCGGCCAGTAGTCCTTGAACCCTTCGTAGGACTTCCGGCAGAGCAGCAGCGTGTCGGCGGTCCGCAGCCGCTCGGCGTTGTAGACGTCGAACGCCTCGTCGAACGGCAGGGCCATGACGTTGCCGCCCGGACCTTCGTCGTAGCCGTCGAGCGAGACGATGTTGCAGACGATCACCTGACGCATCCTGAGGCCTTCCCGGACGTGCTCCGTGGGCGCGTCTCATTGGTTGAGACGCCGCGCTCTCCGCGAACTCATCGATGGAAGACGTGGCCGGCAGAACGCAGTCGCGCCGATGAACCTAGAGAACGGCGTTCTTCGACGCTGTCGGAACGCGGCAGTTGCAGTTCGCGTGACGCGATCCTGCACCAAGTTCAACCCTCGCGCCATTGTCTCGTAGGAGACGGGGTCGGTGTCTGCCAGGACCAGAGTTGGTTCTGGCGCCGATGACTGACGCGTCCCTCGTATCATGCGGGGCAACCGCGAATCGGCGCATGCTGTGTCCAGGGACAGCAACCGTGAGCAGGACCCCGGGGACGTCCGGGTGGTCTTTCGTCGTCTGACCGACGACGACCTTCCGCTGCTGTACCGGTGGCTCAACGAGCCAGGCGTGGTTCGCTGGTGGGAAGGCGACGACGTCACTTGGCCCGCTGTCGTGCGCGACTACGGCTCGGCGTCGACGGACGCCGCCGAGCGCTGGCTCGCGCTCCTCGAAGGCCGGCCGATCGGGTGGATTCAGTGTTACCTCGCTGCCCACTACGTCGGGGAGGCCGAACCCGAGGCGTGGTGGGGGCTCGGCGTCGACCGCACTGCCGCAGGGATCGACTACCTCATCGGGGAGCCCACCGAGCGAGGTAAGGGACTCGGCACGAGGATGATCGGGGGTTTCGTCCAGGACGTCGTAGTCCTGCGACACCCGGACTGGACGCAGGTTTGCGCATCGCCGGTGTCGGCGAACGTCGCGTCGTGGCGGGCGCTCGAGAAGTCGGGCTTCACCTTCCGCGGCGAGTTCGCGAGCGAGCACGGACGCTGCCGGCTCATGGTCTTGGAGAGGGCAGCGATCGAGCGTCGGTCACCGTGAAGAATCCGAGGGAGCACCTGTCGTATCCACTGCTCCAGGGGGTGCAGACGCGGCACAGAGTTCTCCGCCGGGTGTCCTTGATTTCAAGATTTGCGCCCGAGGGCCGAGCGGGCATTACTCCCGCATCGGCGTTTCGATTGCACCTCGCGCGTAGGGTTCAATTCGTCGGTGTTCGATTTGCGCGGGCCATGGCGTGCTCACTACACGATCCGTGTCATGACGTGTATCCTTGAGGGCATGGCATCGCAGCGGCTGAACATAACCCTCGACGACGAACACGCCAGCAAGCTGGCACGCCTGGCGTCACGGGTCCACGTCAACGAGGGCACACTGGCACGATCGTTGCTCTCCTCAGCGATCGACGACGCCGACCCAGATCCTGACACGGTCGTCGCTGTGCTTGACGGCATCGACGGGGCGTGGGAACGCGCGCAGCTCGGTCGCCGCCAGGCAGCCGAAGGTGACACGGTCGATCTCGACGACCTGTAGCCGGTGGCGCGAGTCGAATTCAGCCGGGCGGCCGTCGAGGATCTCGATCGACTCATCGCTGTGCTCAGCTTGCCTGCGGACACGCGCGGCCGGGTCCGTCGCAGCCTCAGGCCCCTGACCGAGTTCCCACGCCTCGGCCCCGAACTGACCGGCCGCTGGCAAGGGACCCGGTTCCTGCTCGGCCCCTGGCGATGGATGGTGCTCGTCCACGAATACGTCGAGGACCAGGACAGGGTGGTTGTCCTCACCGTCCAAGACGCCCGATCATCGTCATCAGCAGCGCGCGAGTAGCCAACGGGACAACCGGACGTGGAGACCCCGCCCGATCGGCGAGCACGGAACCGCGCGTCCGATGCAACATCGCGGACTACAGGCCTCGCGGCGGATGGCCGTAGAGGCACGGGGTCGAGTTGCTTTCATCGGTTCTCAGGATGCTGTTCGACGCGCCCTTGAGCGCTCGCCCTTCGCACTCGTGCCGAGTGTTCGCCGAGTGCCCGATCGTCGAGTCCCATCCAGTGCAGCCCCTCAGCCTCAAGGGTTTCCCAGGAAGCTGTAGCGGACAACGCCGTCACCGAGGGGCTGAGGGTCCGCGTACTGGGTGCCCGTGACGTTACGGAAGGTGCACGTGGTCACGTTCACGGCGTCGACGAGAACCGCGGGGCACTCCTGGTTCCCAAAGTGCAGGAGTATCCGCACGTCGGCTGGTGCACCAGGACGGTGCAGCGCATAGGACGGGTCCACGTAGGACTGACCCGTCAGGTCCAGTAAGACGACTGTGCCCTTGTGGAAGCCAGCCGTCGCCTCGGGTAGCCCACCCATCCTGTCGTCCAGCTGCGATCCACGGATGCCCCTTTCACACAAGCAGCGTAGGGAGTGACGGGCTTGCCGGTCGCCATCCGTGTCCGCGATACGGCACAAACACCGTCAAACACGGTCGTTCGTGCGCCGGTGACGGTCGGCGACTTTCAAGTTAGTTCTCCATGCCCGCGCTGGACGGCACCCATGACCGGCTGGCCCATCGGGTGGCGTAGGTGCGACGCAGGGTCTCCTCCGCGCTCCCACAGGAGGATCGCTTCACCCTCATGCGGTTGCTCTCGCGGCTCGTCGCAACGTTCGAGTACACGGGCCTGTGAGTGCTACCTACTCACGGCCCGTCGAGAGCCACCTGGTTCGCAACCGATCGGGTACGTCGGGGTCCTGCGAGCGGTCAGCGTCTCATCAGCCAGGTGATGATCGTGTCGAGCATGGCGGTCGTGGCCTGGGCGTCGTGCTCGTGCCAGTCGGAGTCGGCGAACAGGTGCGCGTCGATCGGGTACTCGTGGTAGTCGAGCAGGTCGTCGGGGATGCCGGCGGTGGCTTGTATGGCGTCGTCTCGGTCGAACCAGGGGTCGTCGGCTGCGACGTGCAGCTGCACGGGGACGCGGGCCGGCCAGGCGTCGAGTCCCAGATGCTCCAGGCCGAGGGCTCCTTGGATCAGCACCGCGCCGCGGGCTCCGGGTCGGGTCGCTGCGAGTAGCTGTGCCGGGGCGGTACCCATCGAGAACCCTGCGTAGACCAGTTGTTCGGGCAGGTCATCGACGGCGTCCTGGGCCCGGCCGATCAGGATGGGGATACCGATCGTGTCGCGGTGGGCCACCGCGGCGTCGAGGTCGTCGAAGACCTCGCCGTCGAACAGGTCGGGGGTGTGCACCACGTGCCCGTGGTCGCGCAGGTGCTCGGCGAACCGGCCGATGGCCGGCCGCAGCCCCAGAGCGGAGTGGAAGACGACGATCTCGGCCATGACGAGCCTCCAAGATGTGTTGACCGCCGCCACCCTACGGACCACGATGGCACCGTCCTGTCACCGTTTCTGAGGGCGCTGGTGAACCGCACGGAGCGGCTGTACGCCATCGTCGAGGAGCTGCGGGTCGCGGGCCCCAGCGGTCGCACCGCGGGGTGGCTCGCCGACCGGTTCGAGGTCTCGACCCGCACGATCAAACGGGATGTGCGCGCGCTGGAACAGGCCGACGTGCCCATCTGGTCGGTGGACGGGCGCGGGGGCGGCTACCGGCTCCAGCGCAGCGCCGCCCTGCCTCCACTGAGCTTCACCGCCGGAGAGGCCACCGCGATCGCCGTCGCACTCGCTGCAGAACCGAGCCTGCCGTTCGGACCGGACGGGCGGACCGCCCTGGCCAAGGTGCTCGGCGCCATGGACGACACCCAGCGGCGACGAACCGACGACCTGGCATCACGCATCTGGATGGGAACGACGGCCGGCGACGGCCGACCTGCCGCCGCCAGGATCCTCGACGAGGCGCTGCGCGCTTCTCTGGTGGTCCACCTCGACTACCGGGATGCCGAGGGCCGGGGGACCAGGTCGCGTCCGGTCGAACCGCTGGCGTTCGCTCGGACCGGTGGCCACTGGTACCTGCTGGGGTGGTGCCGGGAACGCGAGGCCGGGCGCTGGTTCCGGATGGACCGCATCCAAGACGCCCGAGCCACCCGCGAGCAGTTCCCCCCGAGGGATCTCCACGAGGTGTTCGGGGCGGCACCTGACGACGCCCACCCGGTTGACATCCAGCCGAGGACCGGCACACCTCGAACACCCACGGGATCGCGAGGTCACGTCCGACGCGCCGCAACGTAGGTGCCGGAGTGTGTGGACGGACGCCATCCCAGGTAGGTCGTTCGCACGCCGGGCAGCAGCAGGAGCGCCAACACGATCACGCTGATGAGCGTTCCGGGAACCAGGTACAGAGCGAGCCGATCGCGAGAACCGCCATGGCCCACCAGGCCCACACCTGGCGCAAGGCGAAGGCGGCGATCGCCACCAGCCACGTCATGCCGTAGACGACGAAGAACCACTTCATCGTCGTCGACCGCGGATCGACCACGAGGCTTCGACCAGGCTCGCCAGGGTCCCAGTTGGTCCGCGTGCCCACCGGATGACGGCGTGAAGTAGTCGCCGACGATGAGTGCCCGAAGTTCGGTCTCGGGCGGCGCAACGAACAACATCACCCCACCCCACCTTGGGTGGGTAGGATGGACGGCATATCGACCGAGGAGACGCCGGTGCGCGCGGAACACGAACGGACGGTGCTGAACCGGCTGAAGACGGCCAGGGGTCAGCTCGACGGCGTGGTGCGGATGGTGGAGGACGGCGCCTACTGCCCCGACATGATGAAGCAGCTCGCCGCGGTGCAGGGGCTGCTGGAGGCGGCCAGCCGGACGGTGCTGCGCAACCACCTCGAGACCTGCGTGGCGGACGCGGTCCGCGCCGGCCGCACCGAGGAGATCGTGGACGAGCTGATGGAGACCCTGAAGTTCGACAAGCGGGCGCTGCGTCCCTCGCTCAGCGCGAGCGAGCTCGACGGCGCGCCGGCCTGACCGGGAGGACGCCCACCGTGACCGACACCACCACGTCGCCGCAGGAGCGCGCCCTCGACTTCCAGGTCGACGGGATGACCTGCGGCTCCTGCGCTGCTCGCGTGCAGAAGGTCCTCGGTGCCCAGCCGGGCGTCAGCGAGGCCGAGGTCAACTTCGCGACCGGCAAGGCGCGCGTGCGCCTCACCGAGGACGTCGACGAGCAGGCGCTCACGGACGCGGTGCAGCGCATCGGCTACGACCTGCGCCGCGCCGGCGTCACCACGCTCGACTTCGAGGTCGAGGGCATGACGTGCGGCTCGTGCGCTGCGCGGGTGCAGAACGCGCTGGCCGGCCAGCCGGGCGTGGCCCGCGCCGACGTCAACTTCGCGACCGCCCGAGCGCGTGTCGAGCTCGACCCCGGCGTCGCGAGCACGGAAGCCCTGCAGGCCGCCGTCGAGCGCGTGGGGTACGGCCTGTCGCCCGCCGCCGAGCTGTCGCGCGAGGTCGCCGGCGCGGAGGATCCCGAGGAAGCCGCGAAGCGCGCGTGGCTGCGCCGGGTGCTCATCGCCTGGCCGCTGGGTCTGGCGGTGATGGCCATCGCGATGCTGACCGGCGACTTCGGCGAGAGCGCTGCCGGCCGGTGGTGGCAGTTCGCGCTGACCACGCCGGTGCAGTTCTACGTCGGGTGGCCGTTCCTGCGCGAAGCCGGCAAGCGCGCCCGCCGGCTCACCGCGAACATGGACACGCTGATCGCGATCGGCACGCTCGCCGCCTTCCTCTACTCCACGGTGGTGCTGTTCACCGGCGGCGACGTGTACTTCGACACCGCCGCGCTGATCATCGCCTTCCTCGTACTGGGCCGCTACTTCGAGGCGCGCGCGAAGGGACGTGCGGGACGCGCCATCCGCGCGCTGCTCGAGCTGGGCGCCAAGGAAGCGACCGTCATCCGCGACGGCCGGGAGGTCACCATCCCGGTCGACCAGGTGGTCGTCGGCGATCTGCTGCGTGTCCGGCCCGGCGAGAAGATCCCCACCGACGGCGAGGTGGTGGACGGCGCCTCCGCCGTGGACGAGTCCATGCTGACCGGCGAGTCCGTCCCGGTCGAGAAGGCCGAGGGTTCCGCGGTGGCCGGTGCGACGGTCAACGCCAATGGCGTGCTGACCGTGCGCGCCAGCGCCGTCGGCGCCGACACCGCCCTGTCCCAGATCGTGCGCATGGTCGAGGAAGCCCAGGCCGGCAAGGCCGACGTGCAACGGCTGGCCGACCGCATCTCCGCGGTCTTCGTGCCGGTGGTCATGGTGGTCGCCGCGCTGACCTTCGTCGCCTGGTGGCTGCTCGCCGGCGAGGCGGTGGCCGGTCTGGTGGCCGCGGTAGCGGTGCTGATCATCGCCTGCCCCTGCGCGCTCGGGCTCGCGACGCCGACCGCCATCATGGTCGGCACCGGTCGCGCCGCGTCGCTCGGCGTGCTCGTCAAGGGCGTCGAAATGCTCGAACGCACCCGCACCATCACCACCGTCGTGTTCGACAAGACCGGCACCCTGACGAGGGGCGAGATGGCGCTCACCGACGTCGTCGCCGACGACGAGGACACGCTGCTACGGCTGGCCGGTGCCGTGGAGGACGCCAGCGAGCATCCGATCGGTCGCGCGATCGCCGGCGGTGCCCGGGACCGTGGCGTCGACCTGCCGACCGTGAGCGCGTTCGAGGCCGTCGCCGGCCACGGGGTCCGCGCCACCGTCGACGCCACCGAGATCATCGTCGGAAGCCGCAAGCTCGCTGCGGAGGGCGGGCTCGTGCTGCCCGAGCGGCTCGAGGACGCGGCGACGGCCCTCGAGGAGCAGGGGAGGACGGCCGTGTTCGCCGGTTGGGACGGCGAGGTCCGCGGTGTGCTGGCGGTCGCCGACACCCTCAAGGACGGTGCCGCCGCGGTCGTCGAGCGCCTCCACGGCATGGGCCTGGAGGTCGCGATGATCACCGGCGACAACGCCCGCACCGCCACCGCGATCGGCGACCAGGTCCGCATCGACCGGGTGCTGGCCGAGGTCCTGCCCGGGGACAAGAAGAGCGAGGTCGAGCGCCTCCAGGCCGAGGGACAGGTCGTGGCCATGGTCGGCGACGGCGTCAACGACGCCCCGGCGCTGGTCCAGGCCGACCTCGGCATCGCCATCGGCACCGGCACGGACGTCGCGATCGAGTCCAGCGACCTGACACTCATGCGCGGCGACCTGGACGGCGTGGTCACCGCCATCCAGCTGTCGCGGCGCACCTACCGCACCATCCTCCAGAACCTCGGCTGGGCGTTCGGTTACAACACGCTCGCGATCCCGCTCGCTGCCGTCGGCCTGCTCAACCCGATCATCGCCGGCGCTGCCATGGCGTTCTCGTCCGTCAGCGTCGTCACCAACTCCCTCCGGCTGCGCCGCTTCGGCCGCCGGACCGAAGCAGGAGGAGCAACATGACACAGGAGCACACCATCACCGTGGAGGGCATGACCTGCACCGGCTGCGAGCAGTCGGTCCAGCGCGCGGTCGGCGGGCTCGACGGCGTCGAGACGGTCAGCGCCGACCACGCCGCGGGCCGCGTCACGGTGCGCTTCGACGGAGACGCCGTCAGTGAGGACGCGATCGCCGCACGCATCCAGGAAGCGGGCTACACCATCCCCGCCTGACCCGCTCCGCGGTCGGTCGGTGGCCGTGACCGCGAGCCGTCACCACCGCCGTTGACTGGGGCTGCTTTGGCCTGCGTACGAGCTGAAGTTAGCTCGGCCGAGGTTGCGGTCGCGACGGCATGGCCGTCATGGCGCATAGCCACTTCGTGGTCGATCATGATGGCGGCGGTCGTTCATTCGGCTGAGGCGATCCCACTTGCGCGCCCGGAAGGGCGCCCGGCCGGTGGCACAATGTCACCGGCGCCGTAAACCCCTGGCAGAAAAGTCCCCGAAGTCGTCGACCTCCACGGATCCGTCATCCAGCAGGTTGGATCCGGGCTGCTGCGGCAGGGCGCTTCCCTGGCGCGTGTGCGGATGGCCGAACAGGGCCCACTTTCCTGCCCGAGCCGTTCGTCGGCGAGGATCACCCGTTCGAGGTCGCGGTCGGACGCTCACCGACCGACGGAGGAGAGTCCGCGGGTCCGGAGGGACGCTCCCCCTCCCGCGATGACGGGGCCGTACCGCCGTCCGATGCGCCCCGCCGTTCGTTGGATGCATCCCGGTGGCCCTCATCCGCCATGCTCGTGCGATCGAACCTGGATTCTCGTTCATGACGTTCGGTTGATGTTTCAGGCGAACGTGAACCGCCGTGGGTCCCGCTGTTTCCACTGACGATGGCCCTTCGCAGAGGTCGCAGACCAACGCTGGTGCGTCGCGGACAACGATCGCGCTGACGGTGCCGTCGTCATGCCCATACATCCCCATACATCTTCGTCGGCGCATCGCGGGCGACTCGCGGGCTGCGACGTCGAGGCGGCGCCCTTCACGCCGCAGCCGAATGAGCGGTATCCCGGCATAGGGGTGCGTCGTCGGGGCGGGTGGTCCCGGCGTGTTGGCGGTTTGAGGTTGCTCGGTGAGGCGCACGGGCTGCAAGCCTTCCGGTTTCTCGCTTCCACACCGAGAACCGGAGGTCCGCCCGTGGCCCGCCAAGACGGAAGTCGAACGGGCGATACGAACTGCGACAAGATCCTCGCCCCGGCTGACCTCCTGCGTCGTATGCTTCCGCCGGCGGGGCGTTCCCGCGGGGCGACGAGGACGGCCGCCGCCGATCGGCTCGACCCCTCATCTCGACAGAGCAACCGGCTGGAGAGGCTGTCATGAAGCCGTCGAAGAAGTCGTCGCGGGCGGCTGCCGTCCCGTTTGTGGTCGCCGCGCTCGTCGTGGCGCTGACCACGCCTGCGGCCGCCCATCCCGAAGGTCCGTCCCACCACGCTCCCGCGCCTCCGCACGCGACCGAGGTGATGAAGGCGTTCGCCGCCGACCAGCAGGAGCCGGCGAGCCTGGAGGCCACGGGCAGCGCGACCTGCACCGACGGCTTCGCCGCCGGCTATCCGTGCAGCAACGTCGACCTGCTGGCGTTCCTGCCGCTGTCCGACATCGGCGGGACGCGCAGCAACAGCGCTGCGAATGACATCTGGGGCTGGACCGACACGGCGAGCGGCAAGGAGTACGCCATAGTCGGCCGTGTGTTCGGCACGTCCTTCGTCGACATCAGCGACCCCTCCAACCCCGTCTACCTCGGCGAGCTGCCGACCCACGGTGCGTTCGGGTCGTCGTGGCGCGACATCAAGGTCTACGCCGACCACGCTTTCATCGTCAGCGAAGCCTTGAACCACGGCATGCAGGTCTTCGACCTGACGCAGCTGCGCAACGTGACGAGCCCACCGGTCACCTTCGCCGAGACCGCCTACTACAGCAGCGTCGGCTCGGCGCACAATGTCGCTATCAACGAAGCCAGCGGCTTCGCCTACGTCGTCGGCGCCAGCGGTAAGAACAGCTGCAGCGGCGGCCTGCACATGGTGGACATCCGGACCCCGACGAGCCCGTCGTTCGCGGGCTGCTTCAGCGCCGACGGCTACACCCACGACACGCAGTGCGTCATCTACGCCGGGCCGGACGCGGCGCGTGACGGCCGCGAGATCTGCTTCAACTCCAATGAGGACACCGTCACCATCGTCGACGTGACCGACAAGGCGACCCCGCTGATGCTGGCCCGCGTCGGCTACGCCGGTTCCGGCTACACCCATCAGGGGTGGCTCACCGACGACCAGACGTACTTCCTGCTCGACGACGAGCTCGACGAGCGGAACCTGGGGCACAACACGCGCACCCGGGTCTGGGACGTCTCCGACCTCGACGCGCCGACGCTCGTGGGGTCCTTCGACGGGGCGACGACGGCGATCGACCACAACCAGTACGTCCAGGGCCGGTTCAGCTACCAGGCGAACTACCGCGCCGGGCTGCGGATCCTCGAGCTGGTCGACGTGACGACGGCGAACCTGTCGGAGGTCGGCTACTTCGACGTCTACCCGACGGACGACAAGGCCGACTTCAACGGCGCGTGGAGCAACTACCCGTACTTCGCCAGCGGCGTGGTCGTTGTCAGCGGGATCGAGCAGGGTCTGTTCGTTCTGCGTCCGAACCTGGCCACAACCGGCAGCCCGCCGACCGCGACCGACATCGCGACGAACACCGACGAGGACACGTCGGTCATCGTGACCCTGAGCGGATCCGACGCCGAGACGTGTGAGCTCGGTTTCTCGATCGTCTCCGGGCCTGCGCACGGCAGCTTGAGCAGCCTCGACAACGCGGCCTGCATCAGCGGGACGCCCAACACCGACGCGGCGGCAATCGCCTACACGCCCGACGCCGACTACAACGGCCCGGACTCGTTCGCCTACCGCGTCACCGACGAGCACGGCAACAGCGGCGACGCCAGCGTGTCGATCACCGTCGCCCCGGAGAACGATGCGCCGATCGCCAGCAACGACAGCGCGAGCACGACCAAGAACACGAGCGTGACCGTCGACGTCCTCGCCAACGACAGCGACATCGACGGTGACACGCTGTCGGTGACCGAGGTGACGAACGTCAACAGCGGTGCCACCGTGACGATCAACGAGGACAACACGCTCACGTACACGCCGCCGACCGACTTCGTCGGTCCCGACGCGTTCGGCTACACCGTCAGCGACGGCAACGGGGGCACCGATTCCGCCGCCGTCGAGATGAGCGTCACCGAGGCGTTCATCCTGCACGTCGGCGACCTGGACGGCGCGAGTGTCAGCGAGGGCTCGACGTGGAACGCGCTGGTCACGGTGGAGGTGCACGACTCCAACGACGCGCTCGTCGACGGCGCCACGGTCTCGTTCTCGTGGAGGACCGAACGCGGGAGCGAGGGCGATGCCACCTGCGACACCGGCGCGACCGGGCGCTGCACGGTGTCGGTCAACGGCCTGCCGAAGCGTGACGGCAGCGTCACCTTCACCGTGACCGGCGTCACGAAGACGGACTACGCGTACGACGGCACCGCCAACCACGACCTCGACGGCGACAGCGACGGCACGTCGATAACCGTTCGCAAGCAGTAGACGCGCCGCCGCGAATGAGGCCGGCAGCATCCGCGCGAGTGCCGGCTCCTGCACCCCGGGGACCAACCGGCGCGCCGCACTTCGTCGCGCGACCCAACCGGCAGTACCCGCGAAACGCGGCAGGAACGGGAGCGTCCGCTGCCGTAGGAACGGTGGCGCGAATGCGTCCGCGACCGCAGCCGTCCAAGGCAACCGCATGCGCACGCGCGCAAGCTCGGGGTTCGCGATCGCGCAGCCCGCATGATCTACGCCTACGAGCATGGCCTCGTTACGGGGTGGTAGCCGAGCTCACGGATCGTGAGAGCCGTGAGGAGTCCGCGGACAGCGATCCCACAGCAGCTCGGATATCTGCGCGGGACCGGTCCACCGTCCGCGACGCCCTTTCGCGCCGTGCCGGGTGGCGCACGGTCGGCAAAGCCGCGTCCCGGTCGCCCGCGCGGGTGAGGCACGGGCGGGTGAGGCACGGGCGGGTGAGGGCATGGGCGAAAACGACACGATCCGCGCGCAGCGCGATCGCCGATCAAACGTCTACGACCCGCTCCACCAGTTCGCGGTTGATCGACTCATCGCTGCTGGTCGCCTCGTCACATCGGCTCGAGTCACCTTGGCCTGTCGGAGGGTGTCGTCTCGGAACCGTCTCTCCCTCATGGCATGATCGGCCGGTTGTCGACGAGACGGTCGAGTCCCTGGCGTCTGAGCATGGCGACCGCCCCCCGCAACATGAACAAGGAGGCCAATGCCAACGAATCTGCCGGGAGCCCGACGGCTCCTGCAGCGGTCGACCCGACGATCGCACCGAGCGCGACCGTCACCGCAAAGTCGAACGCGGTCATCTACGAGAACGCCCGCAGACCGATCACTCGGCTGAACGCGATCAACAGTAGGTAGATGGCGAAGGCTGATGCCACGGTCCCGGCTGCGAACGACCGGTCCATCGACCACGACGACGGCACGACACCCCCCACGTTGTGCGCGGCCTCGGTGAACGGGATGCTCCGGCGACGTCGCCGCGGCCGGGCGCAACGCCGTCCGAGCGGCCGCATGCTCGGTTCCTGGACCGCTTACCGTCGCCGTGCGTCGTCATCCGGTGGAGGCACGGTGGATTGGTGGATGCTTGCTGTCGGCGCCGTCCTCGTCGTGGTCGCCGCGGTAGACGCGGTGTCGACGAGTTTGTCGCCGAGCACACGCGCCGGCCCGCTGACCGGCGCCACGACTGCGGCGGTGTGGGCGGCGATATCGCGCATACCGGGCGGCATCCCTCGTGTCACCGCGGGACCGCTCATCCTGACCCTCACCGCCGGTTCTTGGCTGCTGCTGTGGGTCGGATGGGCGCTCATCTTCTCTGCCGACCCGTCGGCGGTCGTCGAGGCGTCGACCGGTCAACCGGCGGACCTGTCGGGCCGGTTCTTCTTCGCTGCCTACACCGTCTTCACGCTCGGGCTGGGCAACTACGTCCCCGCAGGCTCGTGGGAGAACATCGCATCTCTCGCCCTCATCAACGGACTCGGGTTGGCGACGCTCGCGATCACCTACCTGGTACCCGTCGTCACGGCCGTGACCGACCGACGCCGGCAGGCGGCGTTCATCGCGTGTCTTGGCAGCGGCCCGTCCGACATCGTGCGGAACACCGCTGAGGGTGGTTTCGCCGCGATCGGATCGTCGCTGCCAGCCCTCACCCGCGACATCCTGCTGACCGGCGAACGCCACCTCACGTACCCGGTGATGCACTACTTCCGAGGGATCGACGAGCGCAGCGCTCTCCCGGTCCAGCTGGCGGCGCTTGACGACGCCCTGTTTCTGATCCAGGCATCCGAGCACCGCCTCGATCCCGGATTGGTTCGTCAGTTCAGGGCGGCCGTCGACAGCCTGCTCGACCTACGCGCCACCGAGGACCGCGACATCGACGCGCCGCCCGTCCCTGACTTCGGCCTTCTCGATGACCTGGGCATCGCAAACGACGCCGAACGCCTGAGCCGCGACCTGAAAGCGAATAGGCCCCGGCGACTTCGACTGCAGGCCTACCTGGAACGGACGGACTGGCGTTGGCCACAGCACTGATCGGTGATCAGCTTCGTCGAGGTCGTCGGCACCGGCCGAGGGCAGGACCCAAGCCTCCACGCTCCAGGCGGTCAGGGCGCCCGCCGGGACGAGGTTGCGCCGGACGTGCCGGAGTCCTGACGCCGTCGTGCGTCTTCGAGGTCGCTGCGATCCGCGACCGGCATGGCATCGAGGCGGCCTGGACGCCGGCGAACGCCTCCGTGTCGTACCGGCCTCTGAACGACCGCTGAGAGCACGCGGTGGAGAGCCTGATCGCGGCGCTGGGCCTCGGCCTGCTGCACGCCGGGGCATCGGCTCTGCGGTTCCTCGATCGGGTCCCCCGCAGCCGCTGGCTGTCGGCAGCCGGCGGGATCGCCCTCGCGTATGTGTTCGTGCACCTGCTGCCCGAACTCGCCAAGATCCAGGCGGCGGTGAACGAGTCGGGCGTCCTCGCCGGCCTCGAGCGGCACACGTACCTGGTGGCGCTGGCCGGGATCGTCACTTTCTACGTGCTCGAAAACGTGGCCCGCCGCCCGAGAGGACGTCCCGTCGAGGGAGCCGCGACCTCGGGCGGCTTCCTACCTGACCGTCCGGATCGGGCGGCGCATGCGATCGGCTGGATCCACCTCGCGTCGTACGGCCTGTACAACGCGATCATCGGGTACGTGCTCGTCGAGCGCCAGCACGTCGAGGACGCCTCGCTGTGGCCCTTCGCCTTCGCGATGGGCGTCCACTTCCTCGTCAACGACCACGCCCTGCGCCAGCACCACGGGGCGCTGTACCACCGGGTCGGCCGGTGGCTCGTATCGGCCGCTGTCCTCAGCGGCTGGGCGCTTGGGCAGGTGGCGAGGCTGGATGAAGCCGCGCTCGGCCTTCCGCTTGCGTTCATCGCCGGTGGCGTCATCCTCAACGTGCTGAAGGAGGAACTCCCCGCGGACCGGCAGAGCCGGCTGCTGCCCTTCATCGGCGCGGCTATGGCCTACGCCGTCGTCCTGCTCGCGGTGTGACCATGCCCTCAGATGTAAAGGGCGAGCCGCCGCTTGGGCCGGCACCCAGTTGGAGTCCATTTCCGAGGCTGCACGGCCTTACTGCAGCGGGGAAGGCGCAGGTGGAGGACGCGTTCGGCCGATCGTCGTGCCGTCCGGGGCGCGCGGGCGTTGCTCGGCGCATGCGGTCGTGCCTTCCATGCTCAGGTCTCCAGGTCACGGCGGCGTTGGAGGTACTCGTCGCGGCTCAGCTCGCCGGTCGCGTAGCGCCGATCCAGCTCGTCGCGCGCGGGGGACCCCGGCGCGGAGACGGAGCGGCCGCCGCTGCCCTGGTGGATGACCCACACGATGGCAGCCACCGCCAGCACGACGAGGGCGAGCACCAGCAGCGTGGCGAGCAGCATCACGATCCCGCCCTGCATCATCCCGCCGTCCATCCTGTCTCTTCGCCCCCCCATACCGTCGTTGCGAGGACCGAAGTTGCGGGGACCGACCGGCAGGGAGTCGAGGTAGGCGATGACGTCGGCGATGTCCTGGTCGGTCAGTCGGTCCCCGAAGGCCGGCATGGGCGGCTGGGTGGCGCGCCCGTTGCGGATGGTGAGCTGGACCCCTTCCCGGGTGAGGCGTTCGACGGCTCCGCGCAGCGAGGGATGCATCCCCATCATCCCGGACGCGTCGCGACCGTGGCACATCGCGCAGTTCCGCTCGAAGACCTCGCGTCCGGAGGTCTCGCTGTCCTGCGTGCCTGCCGAAGCGATCGCGGGCTGTAGAGCCACCACCGCCAGCACCATGAGGGCGAACGGCGTGAGCATCGACTGTCGTGCGTGCACGGCCCACCCTCCCCGGCACCGCCGACCGTCGACGGTACGACCGCATGGTAGGAGTGGCGTCCGGACGCTCGTCAGCGCCGCGCAAGGCTCATTTCGGTAAGTCGCCCCGCGCGGCGTGGAACGGCTGCCGTCACCCGGTGGCTCGTTCACTGCGGTGGATCCACGACACGAACAGTGACAGGCCGATCCCCATGTAGATCATCCCCGCCGGTACCCACATCAGCACCCCCGCGAGTTGCTGGTCGGCCAAGGGATCCAGGCCCCACACCCCGGTCGTGGTCGTGTACGCGTCGTACCACGGCTCGGTCGCGAACGTGAGCAAGACGGAGAGCAGCACGCTCGCCATCGCGGTGCCGAAGATCAGCAGCAGCGCGAGACCTCCCGGGACGTTGCCCCCGCGGCCGCCGATCATCACCCGCCAGAGCAGGATCGCGGTCGCGAGGAAAGTCACGTGCTCGATCGCGTGCACGGCCCCGCTGCGCACGGCCGCGTCGTAGGCCGCGGCACTGTGCCACGTCCACAGTGTCGCAACATGCAGCAGCCAGACGGTCGCCGGGTTCGTCGGTAGAGCGGCGCGCGACGAACCGAGCCACAGCCGCCGCAGGTGGCTAGGAGCACGCCGCACCAGGAGAGGGCTGCCTCGCAGCAGGCGGCTGCCCGGGGCGCTCGCGGCGAACAGCGGGGCAGCGACCAACACGATCAGCACGTGCTGCACCATGTGCGCCGAGGCCAGCGCTGCGGCCATGCGCTCCAGGGGGGAGACCAGCGCCACCGCGAGCACCGCAACCGCGCTCATGAACGCCCTCGCCCGCCAAACGTCGGCCGGTCGGCCACTGCCCACGGAACCCTTGCGGTGCAGCCAGACGGCGCCGACCAGCGCGAACAGCAGCACCGGATGAAGGTGCCATGCTGTCCACACGTCGTGGGGAGCTGCAGGCTGCCCGGTGTGTGCGAGGAGGTTGTTCAACATGGACCGAGGACCATCGCCGGTGCCGCCGTGAAGGCCACCGCAACGATCGAGAAGAGGCTGAGCAGGAGACCCGCGAACGCCAACGATCCTCGCCGCCGATCGTCGTCGAGCTCGCCCGACAGCTCGGACGCGTCATCGGGGGCCCCCTTCAGGACGTCGACGCTCGCGCGCCACCGCCGCCACGCCCACCACGCGGCGGCCGCACACAGCGGCACGGCGATCACGGTTGACACCCACGTCACGACCACCGGTACCGGCGGGTTGAACACCACGAGGCCGGGTCCACCGCCCGTGCATCCCGCCTCGGCGACGAGGTAGACGACCATGAAATGGCTGAACCAGATGACCGGGCCGGCGAGCAACACGGCCCATGTGCGTCGGACCGACCGATCCGCGGACAGATCGACCGGCACGGGGGTGCCACGGGTCGGTGACCGGGCTCCCGCCTGCGTCGAGTCGTCTGCGTGGTTCTCGGGCGGTGTCATGTCAGGTGCGGCCCGAGGTAGAGCGTGCCGAAGCCCACGAGCCAGACGACGACCATGGCGACCCAGAACCGGGCGACGTTCGTGACCGGTGCGTACCGTCGGCTCGTGTAGATGCCGCGCACGGCCCAGTACAGCGTGGCCGCGACCATGATCACCGCCGCGGAGAAGACCGTCACGACGAAGCCGGTCACCGTGAAGAAGATGGATCCGTAGGCGTGGTCGCGCAGGCCGAAGCCGACACGCGAGATGTCCCAGATCTGTACGGACGCCGCTGCGATCGCCAGCGCCAGCCCGGTGGCCAGACGCGCCATGAACGCCGACTGCTCGCTGCGGGCCAAACGACGGACCGCCGCCTGGACAGCGCCTGCGCTGCTGAGGACCAGCGCCGCCGCGACGATCGGCCAGGTGAGCGAGGGAGCGGTGACGCCGTCCGGTGGCCAGTCCGGGTTCTCGAGCCGGAGGTAAAAGTAGCTCAACAGCAGGCTCGCGAACGCGATGGCGACGAAGAGGATGGCGAGGCCCATACCCCACCGGGCGATGACGACGCTGCCACCGGCGTTCACCGCGACGTCGTGCTGTCGTTCGAACTCCGATTCGTCTTCAACGGTCATCGGCGGTTCCGACGGCCAGTTCCAGCCGATCGCGGCGATGACGACGATCGCTGCGGCGAACGCGGCGCCCCAACGCAGCTTGACGAGTTCGCTGAGGAAGATGAGCGCGACGCCTCCGCCCGCGATGAGCGGCCACAGCGACGGGTCGGAGACGCGGAACACCTCCTGCGGTCGGGCGTCGGCGGTCCCCACGACGACCGCTGCTCGCCACCTCAACGGCCATTGGGATAGGGCGTGGACGAAGCGTTCGAGGCGTTCCTCGCCGCGATCGAGCTCCCGCTGCTCCCACAGCGGGTGACGGCTGCGGACGATCGGGACGACCGACCAGCCGTGCTCGAGTGGCGGTGACCGGACCGCCCACTCCAACGTGTCGGCGCCCCAGGGGTTGTGGCCGGCGGGTTCGTCACGGCGCCAGCTGAGTACCAGGTTGAGGATGAAGACGCCGATGCCGGCGAAGGTGATCAGGACACCGATGGAGGCGATGAGGTTGGGGATCTCCCAGCCCAGCCCGCTGTCGTACGTGTAGACCCGCCGCGGCATCCCCATCAGCCCCACACGGTGCATCGGCCAGAACGTGACGTTGACGCCGACGAAGAGCAGCCAGAAGTTCCAGCGGCCGAGTCGGTCGTCGAGCATCTTGCCGGTCAGTTTCGGCCACCAGTAGTAGACGCCTGCGAAGATGGGGAACGCGACACCGCCGATCAGGACGTAGTGCAGGTGCCCGACGACGAAGTACGTGTCGTGCGCCTGGAGGTCGAACGGAACAGCGGCCACCATCACGCCGGTGATACCGCCGATGACGAAGATCACCAGGAAGCCGAGGACGAACAGGAACGGTGTTTCCCAGACCGGCCGGCCGGCCCAGATGGTGGCGAGCCAGGAGAAGATCTGGACACCGGCCGGTATCGCGATCGCCATGCTTGCGGCGGCGAAGAAGCTGAGGACCAAGGGTGACAGGCCACTGGTGAACATGTGATGTGCCCACAGCGCGAACGACAGGAAGCCGATCGCGATCATCGCGGCGACGAGCCAGGTGTAGCCGACGATCCGGTGCCTCGTGAAGGCCGGCAGGACCATCGAGACGATCCCCGTTGCGGGGAGGAACTGGATGTACACCTCCGGGTGACCGAAGATCCAGAACAGGTGCTGCCAGAGCAGCGAGCTGCCGCCCTGCTCGACGTCGAAGAACTGGGTGCCGAAGCCGCGGTCGAGCTCGAGCAGCAGGCTGCCGATGATCAGCGGCGTGAACGCGAACAGGATCATGAACGAGGTCACGAGCATCGCCCACGCGAACAGCGGCAGCCGGCTGATCGTCATCCCCGGCGCCCGCATCTTGCAGATGCCGATGATGATCTCGACCGCGGCCGCGATCGCCCCGACCTCGGCGACCCCCAACCCGAGCACCCAGAAGTCCATCGCGAGACCGGGCGAGAACTCCGGACCGCTGAGTGGGGTGTAGGCGAACCAACCGTTGTCGGGGACGAGCTGGAACAACGTGCTGCTGTAGTACATCAAGCCGCCGAAGAGGAACGTCCAGTACGCGAACGCCCCGAGCCGCGGGAACGGCATCTCGCGCGTCCCGAGCATGAGCGGGAGCAGCAGGATCGCGAACCCCTCGAAGATCGGCAGGATGACCAGGAACATCGTCACGGTGCCGTGGTTGGTGAACAGCTCGTTGTACAGCTGGGGACTCACGAGCGAGTTGTTGGGTACAGCCAGCTGCGCACGCATGACCAACGAGTCGAAGCTGCCGCCGAGCAGCAGGAAGAAGAACCCGGTCAGCATCAGCCGGGAGCCGATCTTGTCGTTCTGCACGCCCGTGAGCTGACCCCAGATGCCGGGCGGGTCGGCCCAGAGGCGATCGAGCTCCTCGTCGGTGCGTGGCTCGTCGACGACCGGCATCTCGGATGTCGGCGGTGGTGCTCCGGAGGTTGCGCTCATCGGGTGGCGGTCAGGTAGGTGATGAGCGCGTCGAGCTGTTCGTCGCTCAACGCGGTACCGGGCATCGCGACGCCCTCTTTGATGGCGTGCGGATCGGTGATCCATCGCGCGAGGTTCTCGCGGGTGTTCGGCAGCGTGGCGGCTCCCAGCGTCCGCCTCAGTGGCAGGTCGGTCAGGTCCGGAGCCGGCGTCCCGCCACCCGACGCGCCGCGCAGCGCATGGCAGTTGACACAGCCAGCGCCGACGAAGACCTGGCGGCCCCCTCGCGCGTCCGCAGTGGTCGGTTCAGTGAACGTCTGCTGGCTCGAGATCCACGATCGGAAGCTGTCGGCATCCTCCGCAACGACGACCAGACCCATCTTGGTGTGTTGCAGGCCGCAGAACTCGGCGCACCTGCTGCGGAACTCGCCCGGCACGTCCGCTCGCACGACCAGGGTGTTGGTGCGGTCCGGCATCATGTCGAGTTTCCCGCCGAGCTCCGGCACCCAGAAGCTGTGGATGACATCGGCAGATGTGAGGCTGATGGCGATGTCGCGTCCGACCGGCAGGTGCAACTCGTTCGCTGTCACGACGCCTTCCCCCGGATAACGGATCTCGTACCAGAACTGGTGCCCGGTCATCTCGATCTTGAGCGCGTCGGCGGGTGCGCTCGACGGGACATCGGCCATCGTCTGCAGCGTGGCGGCGAACACGACGACGATGATGACCGCCGGCATCGCGACGCCGCCCACGCCGATCCAGCGAGTGACCAGCTGCCTGTGGCGTGCCATGTCGGGTGCGTCGTCGGACGCCTGGCGACCGAGACCCGCCAGCAGCAGCGCAGCGAAGATGACGAAGACGACCACGCCGAGCGCGAGCATCAACCACCAGAGGTCAGCGATCGCCTCCGCCACGGGACCCCGCGGATCCAGCGCGCCTGCGCCGGCCGGCGCCATCGCCGTCTCGAACTCGCCCCATGTCCGCAAGAGACCATCCTCCCGCCGGACGCGACACCCCCCAGCCAGCGCTGGAGCGTCCCCGATCCATCGCCGCACGCTAGCTGGCTGTCACGCCCGCTCGTCGTCGATCCCGACGAGCGACGCCGGCGCCGCGGAGCCGGCGCTCAGCCCGGGGTGGGGAGCAGGGGGAGGTCGAAGTGGAACGCGGTGCCGCCGTCGATCCCGTCATCGATGCGGATGTGGCCCCGGTGGCGCATCACGATCCGTCGGCAGGTGGCCAGCCCGACGCCCGTGCCGGGGCGGTCAGTGTCGCCCCGTGCGAACAGGTCGAACAGCCGCTGACGGTCGTGGGCGGCGATCCCCATGCCGTTGTCGGCCACGGTGATGTGCACGCGACCGCCGTCGACCACCGCGCGGACGCGCATCCGTAGCGGTCGGTCGAGGCGGCGGAACTTCACGGCGTTCTCGACGAGGTTCTGGAACAGCTGAACGAGCTCCACCTCGCTGACCATGACGGCCGGCAGCTCGTCGACCTGCAACTCCGCGTCAACTTCGACCAGCCTGGCGTCCAGTCTCGCGCGGACCTCGGCGAGGGCACGGTTGAGTTCCACCGGGGTGTGGGGTGGGTGGGCGCTGCCGAACCGGGCGACCGCGAGGATCGCCTCGACCTGCTGGTGCAGCTGGTCGGCGTTCCGGACGATCGCCTCGACCAGCGCGCGGGAGTCCTCGTCGAGGTCGCTGTCGGCGAGCAGACCGGCCAGACCGGCGATCACCGCGAGCGGCGTACGCAGGTCGTGGGACACCACAGACGCGAACCGGTCGAGCTCCTCGTTGGACGACGCCAGCGCTGTGTTCGCCTCGCCCAGCGCGCGAAGGGCGACCCGCAGACGCTGCTTGGTGTGCTCCAGTCGGTGGATGTCGACCGTTCGGGTCAACTCCGCGAAGGCCCGGGTCGTGTCGCGGCGCGGAGCGAACCGGATGACCGCGGACTCGCGGCCAGGTAGGCGCGCACCGTCACCGCGGTGGGCGACGCCCCCGAAGCTCAGCGCGCCCGGCACAGGAGAGCTGCTTGCGAACCAGCTGGCGACCCGCCGCTCGACCGTGTCGGGGTCGTCGTCAGCGAGCGCCTCCAGCGAATCTCCGCCCCGCTGCGCCCGGACCTCGCGGTCGAACCGGCGGCTCGTCGCGATCAACTTGCCGGCGCGGTCGATCAGCGCGGCCGGCTGCCCCAGTGCGTCGGCGATCGCAGCGAACGACGCGACGACCGCGACGTCGTCGTCGCTCATGAAGTGTCCAGACCCACACGAGCAACCGGGAAGTACTCGCGGCCCTCGGCCATCTCCGCGTCATCGGTCTCACGGAGGTACACGACGACACGGCATCCGGCGTCACCCCGTGCGATGGCCTCCTGTAGATCGACCTTGGCGTAGCCGAGGTTCTCCGCGGCGATCGCGCCGAACACGTTCGACGTCATCATGCACAGCGAGGGCCGTCCGTGGACCTTGTCCCCGAAGGGGCACGCACGGTTTCCGAGGACGATCCGGTCGTCGTCCTGCGAGATGACGAAGAAATCGCCCTGGATGCGGCGCTTGAGGTCGACGAGCACAGCGGCGACCTGTTCACGGTCCAGGCGTGCCACGCCCAGCGCTCGCCGGTAGTCAGCGTCGAGCTCACGACCCATCGTGCCACCGACGACGCTCACGAACCCGGACGCATCGTCCAGGCCGACGACGTCCTGCAACGCCCCCGTGAGATGACGAAGGAGGCTTCGCATGAAGCCGTCGCGCTCCAGGGTGATCGCTGCGGCATCGAGCGGACGGGCGCCCGCCTCGATGCCCGCCGGTTCGCGATCTCGACTTTCCGGATCGGGCGATGACGGGCCCACCGATGACCTCCCCGTCGGGGACTCCAGGAGGATACTCCCGATCCTCCCGTCGGTTCGGTGACAGTCCATGCAGACGACCACGGCGGCTGGTTGACGGCGGGCGTCGCCTGGTGGAAGCTGGAAGGTGGCGCAAGGGACCCCGCAGCCAACGAGACGGGAGCTGCCGTGACGGTGCCTGACTTCGCGCTCACCGACCAGGCCGGCCAACCCTGGACGCTGTCGGAGCACCGCGGGGACGTGGTGGTCATGGTGTTCTACCGTGGCGACTGGTGACCGTTCTGCAACGGGCAGCTCGCCGGTCTGGCTGAGCATCACGGGGATCTGACCGACGCTGGGGCCCGCGTGGTGGCGATCAGCGTGGATGAGCCGACCACCAACGCCGCGCTTGTGGACAAGCTCGACCTTCCTTTCCCGATCTTGAGCGACCCCGACGGCGAGGGGGTCATCCGACCCTACGGGCTGTGGCACGAGGACAAGGGCGTGGCTCGGCCAGCGGTCGTGGTGGTGGGTCCCGACGGTGAGGAGCTGCTCCGCCAGGTTGGTGGGGAGTTCTCGGACCGCTTGAGCGAAGCGGAGCTGGTCGAGCGGGTCCGGGCCTTCGCCGAGGACCGCGACGTGCAGCCGGTCGACCAGCCACCTCCGGCGAGCGAGGAGCCCGATCCCAGCGACGGCGCGTTCCCCCCCGATGCCATGACGCCGTACTTCAAAGGCGTGAAGTTCGCCGCGATCGCCCTCGGGATGCGCGCGCCGCAGGCCAAGGAACAGGCCGACGCCCTGCGGGCGGAGGCGGAGCGCTACCTCGAGGCGACCCGCCACCGCACGGAAAGCGCTCGACGAGAAACAGGCGAGTAGTCTCGCCATGTCACCGGGTCCGACAGGGCCCGCTGCCGCGTGCCACCTCTGTCGCCGTTGCGATCGTCAGAGGCTGGCGAGGAGCTGCTGCCAGCTTGCGCGCTCCGTCGCGGGGTCGACCAGCGGGGCGAGTCGGGCGCACGCGTGGCGCAGCGACCGCTGCAGATCGGCGTCGGTCTCGACGCGGTACAGGATCGCCGCGAGGTCGGCGGTGTCGCCTGGGGTGAAGTACCCGGGGTAGTCCTCTCCGAGGATGCCCACCGACCCGGGGATCCGCGACGCGATGATCGGGACCCGGCAGGCAAGTGCTTCGGAGACGACGTTGGCACCGCCCTCGGAGGTCGATGAGAGCACCATGCACCGCGAGCGGGCCAGGATCTGAAGCGCGTGCCGGCGCGGCAGTTCGCCGAGCCAGGCGTAGCGCGGGTTGGTCGCCATCTCCTCCTTGGCGGCGCGGCCCAGCTCCTCGTCGAGCACCCCACCGGCGTGCACGACCCGTATCCGTGATCGGGCCGGCAGCAGCCGGGCGGCGCGCCCGGTGCGCAGCGGGTCCTTGACCTTGCGCAGGTGGGCCAGGACCGACACCTCGAACAGGTCCGGAAGCGGGCGGCGCGGACCCGGCGGTGGGACGGCGGACTGCACCACGACCTGAGCGCGGGGTTGCAGCTGCGCCGGTAGTTGTTGGACAGCGAGGGGCTGCAGGACCACGTAGCGGTCGGCGAGTTCCAGCGACCGGCGCGCCTCCGCGTCGGTGTGGATGTCGCGGTAGACGTCGGTGCCGGTCAGGGCCAGCACGATCGGCCGCTGGGGATGGCGCTCGTGGAAGCGGGCGATCGATGTTGCGCTACGGCGGGCGTGAAGGGCGACCAGGACATCACAGGGCTCGTCGTCGTACGACTCGCCCACCTGCACGCGGTGACCCAGGTCGCGCAGGATCCGTGCCCACCGTTGGGCGGTGACGCGGTTGCCCCGCGTCGACTGTGGCGGGGCGGGAGTGACGACACAGATCCTGTGCACGGGCAGGCATCCTCATGGCAGGTCACGGCTTTGCGCCAGCAGTGTCGTGGTCGGAACCAGCGACGAGGTCGCCGACCGCGCACGAAGGTCCGGGTACGACTGCACCTTGTTCGATCGCGGATCCGCGCAACCCCGTTGACGCGAGATCGACGAACCGCCAACTTCACGAGCGTGTCGGAGACTACCGGCAACCCATGGGAAGAAAGGGCGCGCTCGCGGGTTGCCCTGACAGAACGAAGGAGTCGCCACAGTGAGCCACCACCCGATCGGTGAGCACGCGTTCCTCTCGGATCTGCACTCGGCAGCGCTGGTGGACCGTGATGGCACGGTCGACTGGCTCTGCTTCCCCCGGTTCGACTCGGCGTCGGTGTTCGGCGCGCTCCTCGATGACACGGCCGGGGAGTGGCGACTGGGTCCACGGCAGCAGGCCGACATCTCGCGCCGCTACCTCGACCGGTCGCTGGCGCTCGAGACGACGTTCACCACCCGCGGCGGCACGGTGACGGTGACGGATGCTCTGACGCTCGGGGAGGACCCTGGCGGGCACCTGCTCGGGCGCGACGCGCCGCACACGCTGATCCGGATCGCCAGGTGCGTGGAAGGTGAGGTAGGGATGCAGATGTCGTTCCGGCCGCGACCCGAGTACGGACTGGCCGTCCCGCTGCTGCGGCGGACCGAGACCGGCGTCGCCACGTGGGGCGGCCCCGACCAGCTGACGTTGTCCACGCCGGTACCGGTGGAGACCTCCGACGGGCAGGCGACGGCGACCTGGATGATGGCCGCAGGACAGGAGGCGTGTTTCACGGTGCAGTGGACGCGCTCATGGGAGAACGATCCGGAGGTGTGGACGGCGGAGACGGTCCGCCAGCAGCTGCAGATGACGGTGGAGCGGTGGCAGGCATGGTCCCGCCAGCATCAGGCTTACGACGGTCCGTGGTCCGACCTGGTGCACCTGTCGGGACGGGTTCTGCAGGGACTGACGTTCGAACCCACCGGTGCCGTGGTCGCCGCGGCGACCACGTCGCTGCCCGAGTCGGTCGGCGGGGAGCGCAACTGGGACTACCGCTACGCGTGGGTACGGGATGCGAGCCTAACGATGAACGCGCTGTGGGTCGCGGCCTGTCCCGACGAGGCCGACGCGTTCCTGCGGTGGATGGTGGGGTCGGCCGCCGCCGATCTGCGTGACGGCGGGCAACTGCAGATCATGTACGGGGTCGGTGGTGAACACGACCTGACGGAGCGCGAGCTCACGCACCTCAGGGGGTGGAGAGACAGTCGACCGGTGCGGGTGGGCAACGCCGCTTGGGGTCAGCGCCAGTTCGACGTCTTCGGTGAGCTACTCGACGCCACCCACCGGCTGCGAGAACAGATCGGCGACCTCGACCAGCCCAGCCGGCGCTTCCTCACCGACTGCGCTGACGCTGCGGCGCAGTGGTGGCCAGAGCCCGATCAGGGGATCTGGGAGATGCGCTCCCCCCCGCAGCACTTCCTGTACTCCAAGCTGATGTGCTGGGTCGCCCTCGACCGGGCCATCGACCTCGCCTCGTGGCTGGACGCCGACGACAAGGTCGCGGGGTGGGAGCAGGTCCGTGAGCAGATCCGCGACGCGATCCTGTCCGACGGGTGGAACGAGCGCGCGGGAGCGTTCACCCAGTCGTTCGGCTCCGAGGTCCTGGACGCCTCCGCGTTGATGCTGGCGATCACAGGGTTCCTCCCGGCCGGCGATCAGCGGATGCAGGCGACGATCGCGGCGATCGAGGAGCACCTCACGGACCAGCGTGGGCTGGTGTACCGCTACGAACACGCAACCGATGACGGCCAGGAGGGACGAGAGGGCACGTTCCTGCTGTGCAGCTTCTGGCTGGCGCACTGCCACGCGCTCGCAGGTGACGTTGCCCGCGCCCGGGACGTCTTCGAACGGGCGATCGCGCCCCGCAACGATCTCGGGTTGCTCGCAGAGCAGGTCGATCCGACGTCGGGGGAACTGCTCGGCAACTTCCCGCAAGCCTTCAGCCACGTCGGCCTGGTCAACGCCGCGTGGGCGATCAGCCGCGCGGAGCGTGAGAATCGCCCGTAACCCGGCATCGACGCGCCCGGTCGGCGGACCGGTTCATTCAACGATGCCGATGGACGAACGGTTGATCAGTCGTTGAAGTTCGATGGCGGCTTGCGGGGTTGTCGATGGTGAGCCCAGTCCGACCGGACCGGGCATCACCGTGATCCGGCTGTTCGCGGGCGCCGAGGAGACGATCGCGTCGACGACGTCCCGAAGGCGCCGGGAGTTGCCTGACCGCGCGACAGTCACCTGCCGCCGGTGCGCTGGCTAGCCGACGACGGCCGCGTAGACGATGCCGACGACGAGACCGAACACGGCGTGGCCCATCAGCAAACCGACCGGGGTCATCGCCCCGTAGTTCTTCGCGAACAGTCCCGGTTGCGCGATGTGGATGCCGTCAGCGTCGTGGCGCCAGCTCTGTCCCCCGGTGAACTGCGCGGCGGCCTCCATGCGCGGGTGGGTGTGGCCCATCATCTTCATGACGACCCCGGCGACGACGCCGTGGATCAGGCCGACGATGAGGCCGGTGATCCAACCGGCGGTTCCCAGCAGCCCCGCGAAGATCACGGCGTAGAGCAACCCGAACACGATCGTGCCCATAGCCACGTGGGCGAACATCCCGACCTTCCTGGCGGTGTCGGGGTCGTCGCTACCATCGCGTCCTGGATCAGGGGCATAGGCGGCATGTTCGTCATCCCCATCGCGATGGACATGCGCATCAGCGCGGTCATCGCGATCGTGCCGGCGAAACCCGCCAGCAAGCCAGCCCAAATGTTGAACGCCATACGAACCTTTCCAGAAGCCTTGCTTCGTTGGTAAGCCTTCGGGTGCCTGGGCGCAGGCGCGCAACACGGTCGAACGAATGTCGGATCACCGTGGAATAAGCCGTGCCGGCTGCCGGGTTACCGGCGGTGCGTATCCATACCGGCTCGCACGAGCGCCGCCGCGAGTCCCGCCGCGAGCTCCGTGCGGTTGCGCATCCTGAGCCGAGACAGGATCCGGCTGAGGTAGTTGCGGACCGTGTGCGGCGAGATGTTGAGCCGCGCCGCGATCTCGCTGTTGGTCGCTCCCGATACGACCAGGAGGGCCACGTCGCGCTGTTGCGGGGTCAGCTCCGCGAACAGATCATCAGGATCGCGGCTGCCGTAGGTCTCCAGGATGTGTGTGGCCCGCTCGAGCAGTTCCCTGTCCTCGTCGCGTAGCGTCGCGACCAGCCGTTCCCGACGGACGATGCCCGCCGCGCCGGCGAGGACCGCCTGGACGAAAGCTTCCTCCTCGCTGGTGGTGGCGACCACCAGGCATCGGATCCGCCGACGGGCGTCGAGCATACGTCGACACAGGTCGATGGCCTCGTTCGAGGTCGGCATCCGCACGACCACGGCATCCGGGTTCGTGGACAGGATCTGCAGGAGACCGTCGTCATCGGTCGCCGCCGCTCCTGCGAGAGCGAGCCCGCGGGCTTGCTCGACGTCGCCGACGAGATCATCGCGTCCCTGCTGATCGGTGTCGGCGATGAAGACACGGATGTCGGACATGACCATCCGCTCCCTTCGTCGGATCGCGGCATTGACGGTCCGACCCTAGGCCAGGCGTCGCGCGCGTGACGGTCCTCGGGGCGGTCCGGTACATCCGTCCCCCGACGTTCGGCATGCTGTTCGCCCGGATGCGCCGGCAGACTCCACAGCGAACGCACAGGAGGCAGCGGTGCAGCGAGACCGTGCCGAGTCCGACGTCTCCTCGCGGGGCTCGGGCGCGACCGTCCCCGCCGCGTCGCACCTCGAAGAGTTGTACGCCGCATGCTGTCTGTACGCCGGTGGCGACCGGGCCGGGGAGTCGCTGCTCGTCAGCGTCCTGCCGTCTCTCGTCGCGTGCCCTGCCGGCACGGACCCGAGCACGCTGCACCGCCTGACCTACCAGGCGGCGGCCGATCTCGGCCGGATGCCTCCCGAGGAGCCGACGCGGGGTTCGGACCTGCACCGGGCGATGGCGGGGTTGCCACTGCCCGCTCGTGCCGCCGTGTACCTCGTCGATGCGGTCGGGATGCGCTACGTGGAGGTCGCCGCCGTGCTGGGCATCGATGCCCGAGACGTGTCCGGCCTCGTCGCATCCGGCCGCCGGCAGCTGCGTTCGTTCCTGTCGACGGGCGCACCCGACTCGTTGCGCTGACGGGGGTCAAGCCGTCCGTGTCCGGTCCGTGACGAGTTCCTCGGTCGTCGCCTTCGCCACCGCGACGTACACCGCTCCGAGGACGACGCCGAACATCAGGTGCCCGACGAGGCTCATCAGCGATGTCTCGTTGATCTGGAACGGCGGCATACCCATCCGCAGCGGCATGATCAGCAGCGGGCCGAGCACCCACCAGATCGCCCCGTAGACGACTCCGAGACCCAGCCCCGAGCCCCAGCCGGAGACGCCGCGGGCGAGCGTGAGCCCGAAGCCCGCGCCGATGATCGCCGAGATGATCAGGTGAACGGTCCACCCCAGTGCGGCACCGTCGCCGCCGACGAGTCCGGCGATCATCCCGATCATGCCTTGCATGTGCATCATCGCGCCGAAGACGACGCCGCCGACGACGCCGGCGACGACGCTCGTTCCGATCCTCTGCGTGGCCATGTGGTGTCCCTCCGTCTCGAGGGCCGGTCCGGGCCCTCGAGACTGGGTAACCCGCCGCGTCGCCACGCCATTCACTGTCGTGGCTCGTGCCCGACACGACCTGCGTTTGTCCATCGCCGTCGGCGAATGGAACGGCGCACCGATTGAGCGTCAGCTCTGAGCGCGCCAGCCGGCCAGGTCGGTCACGCGAAGCACGATCAGCCGGTCGATCGCGTCCGGATCGCGGTAGGCCTGGTACCTGGCGGCCAGGGCGGCCACCGCATCGGGCGCCCGTTCGGGCGCGGTCACCGACGCCCGGCAGTGTGCCCGGACCCACCAGAGCCCCGTCCAGTCGTCGCTGTAGTGATCGGCGAGCAGCACGCAGCGAGGATCAGCCTCGATGTTGCGGACGCGTTGCAGAGTGGTGTTGGCCTTGGCTTTCACCCGGTCGACGGGTGTGACGAGGTCGTCTCCCCGCTCGGCGAAGACGACCGGCACCGCGTCGACGCCACGCTGCTCATGCACCGTGCCGAGCACGGCGGACCTGGCCGAGTTGAGCAGCTGCCAGCACTCCTGCTCGTTCATGTGTGCTCGGCCCCGACGACAAGCCAGATCGAGAGACCTACCGCGGGACTTCTCCCTCCCCCAGGAAGTCCTTGAACTTCTGCTTGATCTGTTCGAGCATGTCGGTTGCGATGATCGACTCGTCGGGGTCGGCGGTGTCCCCGGCGGGGATGTCGAACTGCAGTTCCTCGGCGTACGGGGCGTCGCGTCCCATCACGAACGCGGCGGCGGTGTCGCCGTAGAGATCCCGCGCCTCCTGGATCGTCCGGCGACCTTCCATGATCTCCACCGCCAAGTTGAGCGTCAGCATGTTGAACGGCTCATGGTCGCAACGTGAGCCGATCTGCCCGGCGGTCCGGTCGACGATTGCGCTGCCGTCGAACGTCACCACGTCGGTCGCTCGTCTGGGGTCGATCGGGTAGTCGATGTACTGGGTCAGGAAATCGGTGTGCGGCGTTGGGAAGTTGTGCACCACCTCGTCCGCGCTGAGCTCCATCCGAGCCCACGGGCCGGCGCGGTACCAGAACAGCTTGGTCGGTGTCGCCTCGTTGGGGGGACCGTAGTGTTCGAGGAGCTTCTCACCCACGGTCCTCGGCGCATCCGGCCAGTCCTCGATGATCGCCCTGGCGTCAGCCATCAGGACCGACTGCTTGTGGCCCAACTCTGACGCGGACGCCCCTTGCGCCTTCAGCCGTTGCGCACTGGCCTGCGTCTTCATGAGCGCGGCCAGCCGCTCTCGTGTCTGCGTCCTGAGGTTGTCGTCCCCGGATCCCATGACGTTCCTCCTTCGCCGAGATGTTGGGCTGTCCACGTGCGCTCACGGGCCAGCGAACACCTGCGTGCAGCAACCCACAACCGGATCGCGTGTCACAACGTCCAGCCGATCCGATCCGGCCTCCGCAGCCTGTCGGGCATGTGCGAGGTTCCCGCCACAGCGATGGCGTTCGTCGGTCGGGATGCCAAGGCGGCCGCGCTCGAGTTCCCCACTGCGAACTCGTCCGGTAGGCGACGCCTGTCGAACCGACCTGGCCGGTCTGACCGGACACGGTGGACGGCGTCGGATGGCGCGTAGCCTGCCGACATGCGCATCTACTTGGTTCACTGGAACGCTCAGGAGGCCGAACAGCTGGCCGGCGACCTGCGGGAGCAAGGCCACGAGGTGGCGGTCGAGGCTGAGGATGGCGCCCGCGCCGCCCACCGGATCTTCGAAGAGCCCCCCGACGCGGTCGTCATTTCCCTGCGGCGCCTGGCATCCCACGGTCGTGAGGTTGCCGTGCACGTCCGAAGCCGCAGCGACGCCCCGATCATCTTCGTCGACGGCGACCCCGAGAAGGTCGACGCCGCCGCCGACGCCGTCCCCGGCGCCGTTCACGTCAGCTGGGACCGGTTGTCGTCACAGCTGCGCTGATCCGTTGACGTCGATGTGAGCGCTGAACGTCGCTGTCCTGGTGCCGGCGACGGCTGTCCGGCGGGGGCACCGTGACGGGAGCCGTCCTCGCCTACCGAACGCTGGGTCTCGGAGACCTCTTCACCGCCGTCCCAGCGCTTCGCGGACTGCGCCGCGCTTTCCCCGATCGCGACCTCGTGCTCGCCACCCCAAGTTGGCTCGCGCCGCTGGTCGACCTCATCGACGCCGTCGACCGCCTCCGCGTCACCCCGGAGCGGGGATCCGTCACGGGCCGCTTCGACGTCGCGGTCAACCTCCACGGGCGTGGACCGCAGAGCACGCAGATCGTGGCGGACGTCGAGCCCGGCCGACTGATCGCATTCGACGCCAGCGGGGTCGAGTGGCGCGCCGACGAACACGAGGTGCACCGTTGGTGTCGCTTGTTGCAAGAGCACGGCATCGCGTGCGACCCCACAGATCTGGACGTCCCGATCCCGCACGCTGATGTGGCGCGGGGCGTCACGGTCGTCCACGTGGGCGCCAAGGCGCCTGCACGCCGATGGGTTCCTGCACGGTTCGCCGCCGTCGCCCGCGCGCTCCCGGATGTCGTGATCACCGGCGACGATGACGAGCGTCCCACCGCCGAACGCGTGGCCGCAGAAGCCGGCCTGTCCGACGATCGGGTGCTGGCGGGGCGCGTCGACCTGCGGGAGTTCGCGGCCCTGGTCGGCCACGCCCGTGCGGTGGTCACGGGCGACACGGGGGTGCAGCACCTCGCCACGGCGTTCCGCACACCGTCCGTGGTGCTGTTCGGACCGGTCCCGCCGAGCGAGTGGGGACCACCCCCCGAACGCACCGAGCACATCGCGTTGTGGGCGGGGCGGCGCGGAGATCCCCATGGCCGTCGCACCGATCCGGGGTTGCTCGCGATCGGTGTCGAAGACGTGCTCGCGGCGTACGAGACCCTCGCCGATCGGGGGCACGTGCGAGACCGGTTCGTTCACCGTGCACGCATGCGCGATGACGGGGTCAGGCGCACCTTCGACGCGAACGACGGGGAGCGCCCCCGCGGGAAGCAGTGACGACCTCGCGGACGCGACGTGGGCCGAGCGTGAGGTCGCCGCGATCATGGGACGCACGAAGGGCGATCTCGACGAGCAGGCCCTGTCGTCGAGATCCGGCCGTTCAGCGTCGGCAGGTCCGCACGAGCAGATCGGCGAGGAGGGCTGAGCCTTCGCCGAGGACCTCGGTCATGACCTCGCCAGTGTGCTCACCGAGCTCCGGAGCCGGTCGCGGCGGTCCGCCGGCGCGCAAGGAGCCCTGCACGACCCGGTACGAGGCGCCGCCCATCGCGACGTCGGCCACGAGCCCGCGGTCGCGGACGTAGGGAGCGTCCAACGCTGCGAGGACGGTGTTCACCGGTGCGCTCGGTACGCCGACCGCTTGGAGGCGGCTCAGGGCCTCGTCGTTGGTCAGGGTCGCGAGCTGGCGTGCGACCGCTTCGTCGACCTGCTGACGTGCGGCAGCCCGCTGCTCGTTGCTGCGCAGGTCCTCGCGGCTGGCGAGGCTGTCCAGATCGAGCGCTCGACACAGCAGCGGCCAGAACTTGTCGCCGATGACGGCGACGGTGATCCATCCGTCCGCTGTGGGGTAGGCCCCGTACGGCACGACCGAGTGGTGCCCGGAACCGACCTGCGCCGGTTCGTCGCCGGTGGCGGCAGCGGCCGTCGCGACGTAGGACAGCAGCGTCATCGCCGCATCCAGGAGCGGCACCTCGACGTGACGGCCGCGACCGTCGCGAAGTCGAGCCGCGTACCCGGCGGTCGCACCCAGCGCACCCCACAGTCCGGCCGCCAGGTCGCCGACGGGCACGCCGGCACGCACCGGCGGTCTGCCGGGTTCCCCGGTGACGGACATGATCCCGCTCTCCGCCTGGACGGTCAGATCGAGCGCCGGGGACGACGCACGCTCGGAGTCGCGCGCGTACCCCGAGACGGTGACCACGGTCAGGTTGGGGTGGGCCTGGTGCAGGGTGCCAGGGTCGCAGCCGAGGCCTCGTGCCGCGTCGGGACGGAAATTTTCGACCACGATGTCCGCGGTCGCCAGCAACGCGTCCAGCGCTGCCCGGCCCGATGTGTCTGCGAGGTCCAGGACCACGCCGCGCTTCCCGGTGTTGAGCGCCGAGAAGTACAGCGACCGTCCGTCGACGTACGGGCCGATCCCCCGAGCTGGGTCACCGGAGGGGTGCTCGACCTTGATCACGTCCGCGCCCATCTCGGCCAGGACCTGTGCGGCGAACGGACCGGCCAGGACCCGGGACAGGTCCACCACCCGGACCCCGGTCAGCAACCCTTGCCCACGCCCGGCCGCGCCGGCGCCACCGTCTGCGCGATCGTGAACGACGTGTCCACGGCCACGATCACGTCGCGTCACGCGCTCGTCTCGTCCTGCCGGAGCGGCACGGCGGTGAAGTCCTTGCGGACCGTGGCGCCTTCGACGTCCTGCGCCAGTTCGATGACGGCTTCCAGCTGTGGCCGGACGTGCTCTGCGGGGACGGTGAACCCACACGCCTTGCAGCGCAGCGACGGAACCTCCTCGGCGAGCACACGACCGGCGGGGACGGGGATATCGAACCGGGCGCGCACGTACTCGGTGCCCGAGCCACAGCGAGAGCAATCCGATGCCATGGCCACATCATGGCCTCTCCGCCCCGAGCGGTCCACCGTGCTACAGGTCGAACTGCAGGACGGTGCCGGCCTCCAGGTCGTGGAGTTCACCGTTGATCCCGATGGGGATGGCAGTCGCGCCGGTCTGGCGACTGGCGACCCGCAGCCGCTCGGGGGTGATCGTCACCTCCAGGCGGTGACCGCGGTAGTGCAGCGTGAACGCCAGCCGCGCCAGCTCCTTGGGCAGGGCCGGGTCGAACCACAACGCTTCCTCGCGCGTCACGAACCCGCCGTACGCCCGCTGGGCCAGGTCGACCGTCCCGGCCATCGCCCCCAGGTGGATGCCCTCGGCAGTTGTGCCGCCCTGAATATCCGAGATGTCGCTGTCGAGCGCCTCGAGGAAGAGATCCCATGACCGCGCCCGGTCGCGGCGGGCGAGGACCCACGAGTGCACCACGCGGCTCAGCGTCGAGCCGTGCGTCGTGCGTCGCAGGTAGTACTCGACGTTCCGACGGATCAGATCATCGTCGAAGGGGTAGTCCAACCGATCGAAGAGCTCACTCAAGTTCTGTTCGGACAACAGGAAGAACAGCATCAGCACGTCCGCCTGCTTCGAGACCTGGTAGCGGTTGGCGGTGTCGCCCTCGGCCTCGAGGATCCGGTCCACGCGCTGGATGTCGCCGTATCGCTCGAGGTAAGCCTCGCGGTCGAACTCCTGCAACTTCTCGTAGCCTTCGAACTGGCTGATGATCCGGTCGCCATGGAACGGGATCTTCATCTTCCGCGAGATCTCCTCCCAGTGGTCGACCTCCTCCCGTCGGAGATCGAGGTTCTCGCGCATCTCCGATGCGTGCGGCGGGGCGAGGATCTCCAACAGCTCCATGGCCCGCAGCAGCACCCACACCGTCATCACGTTGGTGTAGGCGTTGTTGTCGATGCCCGGCTCGTCACGGTCGGGATAACCCTCGTGGAACTCGTCGGGGCCCATCACGCCCCGGATCTCGAAGCGGTCGAGTCCGTGGTTGTAGGTCGCCAGGCTGGCGAGCAGGCGCGCGATCTCGATGATCAGCTCAGCGCCGCAGAAGCGCAGGAACTCGAGGTCCCCCGTGACCTCCCAGTACTGCCAGGCGTTGTAGGCGACCGCGATGTTGATGTGCCGCTGCAGGCGCGTGGGGTCGGGCACCCATCGCCCCGACCGAGGGTTCAGATGCAGGCGTTGGGCTTCCTCCCGGCCGCTGCTCCCGCTGGTCCACGGGAACATCGCGCCGTCGTAGCCCGCCCGCTTCGCCGACCAACGCGCCTCGGGCAGGCGCCGGTGGCGGTACCGCAGCAGCGCCCGGGTCAGTGCCGGCAGGCGCAGGCTGAGGAACGGGAACACGAACAGCTCGTCCCAGAAGATGTGGCCCCGGTAGGCCTCGCCGTGGAGGCCACGCGCGGGGGCGCCCGCGTCCAGGTCGATGATGTGCGGTGACACCGTCTGCAGTAGGTGGAACACGTGCAGGTGCAGGATGCGCTGAGCGCGTTCCTCGCCGTTGTCCATCGCGATGGCGAACCGGTCCCACAGGTGGTCCCACGCAAGCACATGGGCGTCGAGGAGCGTTGTGAAGTCACCTGCGCGCTGCGCCCACTTGCGCGCTTCGAGAGCCGGTTCCGAGATGGCACGGTCGCGCGAGGTGAACAGCGCCACGACCTTCTCCAGGGTCACCGACTGGCCCGGCTGCAGGTCCACCTTCAACTCGTGACCGATGTAGCCGTCGGGTTCTGTCACCACCTGCCGGTCGGCCGCCGGCGCCCCGTCGGAGGACCACATCCGGTTGCGTGCCGCCTCGGCGACGTAGATGCGCGACTGGTTGGTCTGGACCAGCAGCTGCACGATCTCGTCGCCCACCTGGTCCATCGCGACGACGTCGAGGTGGCGGTCGGCGAGCTGCCGGTAGCGCTCCACTCCGGTGTTGCGGACCCGACCGTCGAGGCCCGAGCGCACGGTCAGCGTCCCCGACCAGTTGCCGGGCACGAACGTCGACTCGAGGCCCGCCACGTGCGGGTTGCGCATGTGCACCAACCGCCGCTGCGACAGGGTCGTCTCGCGGCCAGCGTCGTCGCGGAACTTGACGGTCCGGACGAGGACCGCGCGGCGCATGTCGAGCTCCTGGCGGAAGGACAGCAGCTCGACATCGCGCAGGTCGAACCAGTCCCCGTCATCGATGCGGAAGGTGACCGACAGCCAGTTGGGTTGGTTGACGATGCTTTCGTTCTCGATGGTCCGGCCAGCCACCTCGGACGTCAGCCGGTTGTAGATCCCGGCCGCGTAGGTCCCCGGGTAGTGCACATCGTCCGCGCGCGCCTCGGGTGCCGCGCCGCGGGTGGCGAAGTAGCCGTTGCCCAGCGTGCACAACGCCTCCCGTGTTGACTCCTTGCCAGGGTCGAACCGGTCGTAGACCAGGCTCCACCGGCTCACTGGGCGTCCTCGAGCCGGTCGACCAGCTGCTGCAGGAAGGTGCGGACCTCCCCGGGATCCCGCAGCGCGTAGTCCGCGGCGGTCGGGCGCTGGTCGTCCTCGCCGCGGACCACCAGCGCCAGCCCGCGGTCCCGCAGCTCCCGGAAGGCGTCCTCGTCGGTGACGTCGTCGCCGACGTACAACGGGACCACGTCGTCGCGGTCGAGGTCGAGTTCATCCAGCAGCCACCGCAGAGCGCGGCCCTTGTCCCAATCCATGTCCGGTCGCAGCTCGAAGATGCGCTTGCCCCCGGCCTTGCGCAGCTGCGACTGGTCGGTGACGACCGCGTCGACCGCCGCCTCGACCTGGTCCACGTGCTCGTCGGACACCCGCCGGTAGTGCACCGCGACCGCGAAACGCTTGCGCTCGACGACCGCGCCGTCGATGCTGCTCAAACGCCCGCGCAGATCCTGCTCGGCGGCTTCGAGTGCCGGGAGGAACTCGCGCCCGTGCTCGTGGCGCTCACCGTGGGGGGTCAGGATCTCGAAACCGTGGCTGCCCGCGTAGTGGAGCTCGTCCAAGCCCACCATGCTTCGGACGTCGTCCAGGTCGCGGCCACTGACCACCGCCACGAAGCAGCGGTGCGCCAGCCGCCGGATCGCCGCCCGGGTCTCGTCCTGCAACGTGGCGTCCGCGGCGTCCTCCACGATCGGGGTGAGCGTCCCGTCGTAGTCCAGGAACACCGCCGGTTCGCGGCCCTCCAGTGCCGCCTCCACGTCTTCAGGACGGTCGACCGCCAGCGGTAGCTCGCCGATCGCCACCCGCTCGTCCTCGTCTGGAACCACGCCCACCTCCTGCAGGTCGTCAACCACCACGTCCGCCCCGTGCGCCTCCAGATCGGTCCGCTGGTCGGCACGGTCCACCCCGATCACGAGCGCGAACCCGCCCCGGCTCCCCGCCTTCACGCCGGCCTGAGCGTCCTCCACCACGGCGGCGCGGCCAGGTTCGACGCCCAGGCGCCGAGCAGCCTCCAGGAAGATTGCGGGGTCCGGTTTGCCGGCTAGGTCCAGCCGCATCGCGTCGGTCCCGTCGACCTGCACCTCGAACAGCTCGCGGACGCCCGCCGAATCCAGCACCTGCGTGGCGTTGCGGCTCGACGAGATCACAGCGGTACGCACCCCTGCCCGGTGCAACCCGCGGATCAGCTCGACGGTGGAGTCATACCGCTGGGCGCCGTGGTCGCGCAGCAGCTCCAGGAACGCCCGGTTCTTGCGGTTGCCGACGCCGCACACGGTCTCGCGCTCGGGGGGATCGTCCGGGTCGCCGTACGGCAGCTGGATGTCGCGCGCCTCCAGGAAACTGGCCACACCGTCGTAGCGCGGCTTGCCATCGACGTAGCGCAGGTAATCCTCGTCGGTGAACGGTTGGAAGGGCTGTCCGCGCCGCTCGGCGACCTCGCGCAGGTACCCGTCGAACGTGCGCTTCCACGCGGCGGTGTGCAGGCCCGTGGACTCGGTCACCACGCCATCCATGTCGAATATGACGGCGTCGATCCGTTCCCGTGAGATCCGCATCGCCGTCCGCACCTCGCCTGGCGTGAAGAACCTACGGGCGCGAACGGTAGTGCAGTCGGCTGTCACAGCAACCAACTCGCGACCGACCGATCAGGTGGCGTCGGTCGACCCTTCAGGACGTGGCGGTCTGGCGCGGACGATGGCAGGGTGGTCGACTGTCCGACGTGATCCGCAGGATCTTGACCCACGGCGACCCGAGACGCGATGCTCGTGGGCCCGCGAGTCAGGACAGGCGTGATGCACTCGTCGAACCGTGAGGGGGCCATGCGGGGAGTACTGATCCGGGTGGTGGCGGGCGTTGCGGTGCTGGGCGGCGTGCTGGCCAGCTGCCAGGCTGTCGGCGCCGAGGATGAGACGTTGCAGGAGGGCCGTGAGCTGATCACCGAGTACGGCTGCGGCACCTGTCACGCCATCCCCGGGGTGCGGGGCGCCAACGGTCTCGTCGGTCCCCCGCTGACCAAATATCACTGGCGGGTGTGGGTGGCGGGGCAGCGTGACATGCCCAACACCATCGACAACACCACCCGTTGGATCGTTGAGCCGCAGCGACACGATCCCAGCACCGACATGCCGGACCTGGGCGTGTCCGAGGAACACGCCCACAAGATCGCTCAGTACCTCGACTCGTTGCGGTGACCTCGCGAGCTCAGGGCCAGCGTCAACCCTTGTAGCCGATCACGGCCTCATCCGGTCGTGCCCTCAACACCAGCCAGTTGCTGGCGAAGAGGACCGTGATCGTGGCGGCGAAGACGCCGCGTTCCGCCTCGGTCGCCCCCCGTCCGCCCAGCGCGAGCCACCCCAGCACCAGCAGCAGCAAGCCGTTGCCCAGCTGCGCTCCGAGGCCGATCGCGACCTGCTCGGACCGGGCATCGCTGGCGCGCCACAACGTGTGCAGCATCGCCGCGATCGCGGCGACGAAACCTTCGAGGAGGATCCCGAACAGTAACGCGGGGCGGAGCGCCAGGACCAGCATCACGTTGCCGGCCACGAGCGCCGCGAAGCTGACGACGCACGTCGCGGACTTCCCGAAGCGCAGCAGCAACGTTGGTTTGCCGTACCGGGCGTCGCCCTCCCGGTCGCGGAAGTCCTTGAGGGTGATGCGAGCGACGAACAACGCGTACAGGGCCGCGGCGAGGAGCGCCACGTCGCCACGGATCCCGTCCCCGCCCGCCACCACCAGCCCGAGCGAGAACGGCATCGCCACGTACGCGACCCCCAGGGCCAGCGGCGCCAGGTAGGTCCGGTACGACAGGCGGATCGGGCCCAGCGAGTACACGTAGCCCACCAGCAGCGACGCCACCACGATGGCCGACGCGGCGCGACCCACGACACCTGCGGACAGCAGCGCCACCGTCGCCCCGACGGCGTGGACCGCCACCAGGTCGCCGACCGTGGCGGTGCCGGCGACCAGGGGCCTGCCGCGGTCGCGTGGATGGTTGACGAGGTCGATGTCGCGGTCGGCGATGTCGTTGACGGTCGTGGCGGCAACGTAGCTCCCGGCCAGGGCCAACGCCGCCCACGCGTACCGCGCATCGAGGGCCGCCAGCCCGTCGAACGATGCGGCCCCCAGCAGCAGGAAGGTCCAGATCATCGCCGCGACGCGGTAGCGCAGCATGTCCAGACACAGTCGTGCGTACCGGGCGATCACTTGGGGATCACCACCTTCAGTGGCCACAGTGCGGTGAGGACCAGCACGTAGACGACCCACAGCACGTGGTAGAGCACCAGCACGTAGATACCGAGCCAGAAGAAGCTGACGAGGACGGCAGCGTCACCCACCACACGCGCCCGGTCGGCGGCTGACCCCACGGCGCCCACAGCCAGTGCCGTCGCGCCACCCAGGACCACCGCGACGGCCAGGGACGCTGCCGACGAGAACACCCACCCCAGGTAGCTACCCCCAGCCAGGACGGGGATGAGCAGGGCCACCCCGACACCTGAACCGGTGGAGCCCAGGATCACGGCGGCGATCAGGATCGTCTTCTGGCGTCGTGTCAACCGCTGCGCCGGGCGTCGCAGGAGATCCTTCCCCAGCCGGCGACGTGCCCGCAGGTAGATCAGCATGTACACGCCTGCGTACAGCGCCAGGACCGTCGCCGCGGTCAGCACCGCGCCGTCCACCCGCTCGATGGGGAAGAACGACTCGAGCGTCGTCCGTTGGCTCAGCTCGTACAGCCCCCACGGGGCGAGGCCGAACTTGGCTGCGACCACCAGCGCGTTGTACGCCACCGCCAGCACCGCGACACGCGCCGGCAGGTCCAGGTCCCACCGGACGACCACGTAGACGGCGCCGGTGGTGGCCACCGAGATCACCAGGCCGGCACCCAGCAGCAGGGAGAGCGGCGGCGTCGGGCCGCGGGCTGTGACGGTCGTCGCGAGCGCGGCGGGGACCACCGCGGCCGCGGCGAACCCGAGCAGCAACTTCCCCCAGGCGGGCCGTGTCAGCAGCCAGGCGCGGCGCGGGGCGGATGTCGCCGGTTGTTCCGCGTCGGGTGCGGGCGTGGACGTCATGGCTACCTTCCGCGGTCCATCGGGGCGCGAACCGTAGTCCTTGTGGTCGGGGACCGTTGATCCACGGCGGCAGACGGGTACGTCGCGCTGCGCGCGACGACGTCCGGCGGTCCGTACAGCGAGGTCGGTCGCGTCAGCGGTGCAGCGGTGACCACCTACACCGACACGGCGGTGGCGACGAACACCACCTACTTCTACGTCGTGCGGACGACGGCCGGCGGGTGGATCTCTGCCAACAGCAACGAAGCGTCGGTCACGACCCCGTTGCTGTGCCCGTGAGCTCCCCCGGTCGGGGTGCGACGCCGGTATCGCGCCGGTCGCGCCGACCGCGGATGTCGTGCACCATCGTGGTGTGCCCGTCATCCCTCCCGTGCTGTCGCCGCTCCGCCTGGTCGGCTGCCTCGCGCCGCGCGGCGTGCCACTGCTTGGCCACGCGGTCCGGGTCGGGCTGCACCGCGTCTTCGGTGGTCCGACGTTCGACCCCGCCGCCGCCCCGGGCGACCCTGGCCTGTTCGGGCCCGGATCGGCGTCGTGGCGGGTCATCGCCGATCCGGCTGCGATCGTCGGTGGGCTGCGTGCGCTCCTGTTGCAGCTACTGCACCCGCTGGCGATGGCGGGGGTCGCCGACCACTCCCGCTTCCGCGAGGATCCACTGGGGCGGCTGCAGCGCACGTCGGCGTACGTGACCGTGACCACGTTCGGGTCCACCGGTGAGGTGCTGCAGGCCGCTCGGGCGGTGCGCCGGGTGCACCGGAGTGTCACCGGCACGGCGCCCGACGGGCGCGCCTACCGCGCCGACGACCCGCACCTGCTCGGCTGGGTCGGGGTCACCATGATGTCGAGCTTTCTCGCCACCGACCGGGTCTACGCCCGGCACCCGGTCGAGCGATCCAGCGCCGACGCGTTCGTGGCGGAGCAGGCGCGAGCGGCGGCGTTGCTCGATCCCCGCGTCGACCTCGACGCGGTCTCGGCCCGGCCGGACGCGTTGCGACGCGGCGAGATCCGGCTTCCCATGGTCGACGACGGCACGCTGCCGACGTCGGTCGATGCGCTCCACAACCGGTTCGCCGCCTACCGGCCGGAGCTGGCCGTCACCGACCAGAGCCGCGAGGCGCTGCGGTTCCTGTTGTGGCCGGCGTTCGACCCGCCGGTCAAGGCGGCGTACCTGCCCGTGCTCGCGGGCGCCCTCGCGACGGTCGCACCCGCCGAGCGACGTCTGCTGGGCGTGCCCATGGGGCGTGTCGTCGCCGCGGCCGCGATCGCTCAGACCCGCGCCACGATGACGGCGCTGCGCCTGGCGGTCGGGTCCTCGCCGGCGGTGCGGGCGGCCAGGGCGCGGGCCACGGCCGACGCCGCCTGAGCCACGGTCAGCCGGTCAGATCCACGCGTCGAACCACCACCGCTGGCGGACGGCCGCCTCGGGTAGCTCGACGCCGGCCAGCACCGGGTAGAAGTAGACGAACAGGGCGACCGCCACGAGTCCCACCAACCCCCCGACCACGGCTCCCGGCGTGACCGACGTGCGCGGCAGCGTCCCCGTCCGGCGGGCGGCGACCCGCTCGACCGTCTCGTCGAGCCACACCAGGCCGTAGGCGACGGCCAGCGCCAAGAACGGCACGATCGGGGTCATGTAGAAGAAGAACAACGGTCGGCTGAACGGCACGCCAGGCAGGCTCACCACCAGCCACGGCAGGAACTGCGCGCCCCAGAACGCCACCACGAACCACGCCCGCCCGTCGCGGCGAGCGGCGCCGGCGGTCAGCGGCAGCAACGCGCCCAGGGCCACCCACCACAGCCCCGGGTTGCCCAGCGCGATAATCTCCCCGGCGTTGCCGGGGGCGACCCGGCACGGGTCGGGTTCGACCAGTTCACCCTCGTCGGTGCGGGTGGCGATCCCTGCGGCGCGCTGCCGGTCGCAGTTCTCCCAGTAGTAGACCATCGGTCGGCCGATCACCGGCCAGGTGTAGGCCGACGCACGGTAGGGGTGTTCGGCATCCAGGTCGGTGTGGAAATTTGCGATCGCGAGCTGGTAGCGCCACAGCCCGGCGAGGCGCCCAGGGATCGAAACCTGGCACGGTCGCTCGCCCCGACAGACGTCCCTCCCCTCGGTGGTGTGCTCGTAGTTGATCAGCCACGGCACGTAGGACGCCACGTACACCCCGGCAGGGACCAGCACGAACGCCACCGCAAGCGATGCGACCAGGCGCCCCAGCGCCGTCGTCGACCGCCCGGTGAGCCGCCGCCGCCAAGCCAGCTCCCATCCCGCGGTGACCAGCACGCCGGCGGCCAGAGCAAGGACGGCCGACCACTTCGTCGCCACGGCCAGGCCGAGCGCGGCGCCGGCCGCGACCCGGAACAGGTGGCCGCGGCGCGGCAGGTGCGCGACGTCGGACGGTGGCTGCTGGGCGGCCGTCTGGCCGCCGGCGGTCGACCGGTCTGAGGCGACGGTCGTCGCCCACCCCGCCGCGACCGTGCGGTCGTCCGCTGGCGGCTCGTCCACGCTCCCGCCAGCGGGGACGGGGCGATCGCCCACGGTCCGCATGGCTCGACCGTCGCGGCCGCGTGCGAGGCCGCTGCGGTCGCGATCCACCAGGAGCAGCCACGCGCCGAGCGCGACGAACATCGCCAGGAAGATGTCGAGCATCGACGTGCGCGACTGCACGAACAGCAGCCCGTCGACGGCCGCCAGCAGACCGGCCAGCGCCGCGGCGCCCCGCCACCGCAGCAGCCGCAGGCCGATCAGGTAGGTCAACAGCACCAGCAACGTGCCGGCGACCGCGGTGGAGATGCGCCAGCCGAAGGGGGCGTCACCAGCGGCCGCGATCCCCGCCGCGATCAGCCACTTGCCGACCGGCGGGTGCACGGCGAAGCCGTCCTCCACACCTTGGTCGAGGTAGGAGCGGGCGTCTTCGACGTAGTAGGTCTCGTCGAAGATGATCCGGTCGGGGTGGCCCAGCAGGATGACGCGGACGGTCAACGCCGCCACGACCAGCAGGACGGGGACCACGACGGCGACGATGCGGCTGCGGTGCACGGCGGGGGAGCGTACCGGTGGCTACCGTCGGGGCGTGGGATCCCCGCGGGCGGCGGCAGGCGGCCGGCTGGTGGTGGTCGCGACCCCCATCGGCAACCTCGGCGACCTCTCCCCACGAGCCGCCGACGTCCTGCGCGGTGCCGACCTGGTCGCGGCCGAGGACACCCGACGCACGGGCAGGTTGCTGGCGCACGTCGGGGCGGACGTCGCGCAGCTGTCCTACCACGACCACAACGAGGAGCAGCGCCTCCCGCAGCTGGTCGACCGCATCCGCGCCGGGGCGACCGTGGCGCTGGTGACCGACGCCGGTACCCCGGCCGTCTCCGACCCGGGCTACCGGCTGGTGCGCGCCTGCATCGACGCGGGACTCGCCGTGGAGGCTGTGCCCGGGCCGTCGGCGCTGCTGCACGCGCTGGTCGTGTCGGGGCTACCCACCGACCGGTTCACGTTCGAGGGTTTCCTGCCACGGCGGGGCGGGGCGCGTGCCGACCGGCTGGCGGAACTGGCCGACGAGCCCAGGACGATGGTGCTGTACCTGTCACCGCACCGGGCAGCTGCCGACCTCGCCGACCTGGTCTCGGCTCTCGGCGACGACCGGCCGGGGGCCCTGTGCCGGGAGCTCACCAAGCTCCACGAGGAGGTGGTCCGCGCCCCGCTGGCCGAACTGCTCGGGCTGGCCCGCGTGGGGGTGCGCGGCGAGGCCACGCTGGTCGTTGGCGGGGCGCCGGCCGAGCCGGTCGCTGCGCGCAGCGCCGAGGAGCTCGCCGAGGACGTGGCACGCCGGGTGGCCGTGGGCGTGTCGAAGAAGGCCGCGATCGCCGAGGTCGCCGCCGAAGCCCGCGTGCCGAAGCGGGAGGTCTACCAGGCGGTGGTCGACGCGGGAGGCGCCGCGTGATCGCGGGCGGCGTCGAACGCGCCCGGCGGTGCCGGCTCAGGCTGGGCGCTGGGCACGCCCTCCGCGAGCACCCCGACCGCCGCGATGCAGGCTCGGCACACGTTCTTCCCGCGGAACGGTCGCAGCCCTTGCTCCGAGCGGCAGAACACGCACTGGTCGGTCGGCTTGGACAGGATCACGTGCTCGCCCTCGACGTGCACCTCCATGGCGTCACCCTCGCGGATGTTCAGCGAGCGCCGGATCCCGGCGGGGATGACGACCCGGCCGAGGTCGTCGACCTTGCGGTGGATGCCGGTCTTCATGGGCGTGGCTCCGTCGGTCTGGGCATGTCGGCCACGTTCGGTGAGCGGCGGCCGAGGGTACGCCCACGGCGACCGCCGCGTCCACGTGGTCAGCCCGCGGCGGCGCCGGCCTCGTCGTTCCCTTCCACCTCGGCGGCGTCGACCTTGCGGTACAGCGGGCCCCGCGGCGACAGCGGTGTTCCCGGGTACAGCGCCACCCGCCGCCATCCGCCGTCCTGGATCGTTGCGGGCTGACCCAGCATCGCGTGCAGCTCGGTCGAGGTGAACGGGAGGTAGGGGTACAGAGCCACCTTCAAGCCGTTGATGGCATTGAGCGCGACGAACAGCGTGGTGGCCGTGCGTTGTCGATCGGTGTTGGCGGTGCGCCACGGCTCCTTGCGGTTGAGGTAGGCGTTGGTTTCCTGCGCGGCGCGCATCGCGGCCCGCAACCCCGCCCGTAGCTCCACCCGCTCCAGGAGGATGGCCTCGTCTTCGAGGGCGGCCTCGACGTGGTCGAGGAGCGCGGCATCGTCGTCGTCGAGGTCCCCCGGCTGCGGGACCTGATCGCCGAAGTTCCGCGACGTCATGGTCAGCACCCGGTGGACGAGGTTCCCCCAGGTGGCGACCAGCTCGTCGTTGATGCGACGCACGATCTCGTCGTCGGTCAGGTCGGTGTCCTGCTGTTCGGGCAGGTTGGCGGCCAGGGCGTAGCGCAGGGCGTCGGGTTCGAACTGATCGAGGTACGCCAGCGCCGACCGACCCACCCCGCGGCTCTTGGAGGCCTTCGCGCCCCGGAACGTGACGTACTGGTTGGCGGGCACGTCGGTGGGCAGGTTCAAGCCGCCGCAGCCGATCAGCATCGCCGGCCAGACCACCGTGTGGAACGGGATGTTGTCCTTCCCGATGAAGTAGTAGGAGGCCGCGTCGGGACCCTGCCAGAAGTCCTTCCAGGCGTCGGGTTCGCCGCGCTCGTGCGCCCATTCCCGCGACGCGGACAGGTACCCGATCACCGCCTCGAACCAGACGTAGATCCGCTTGTCACCGTCCAGGTCGGTGCCCGCCGGCAGGGGAACGCCCCAGGTCAGGTCGCGGGTGATGGCGCGGTCGCGGAGGCCGTCGCGGACAAACTGGATCGACCAGTTCAGGACGTGGGCACGCCATCCCTCCCGGGTCTGGAGCCACTCCAGCAGGGGCTGCTCGAGTTGCGCCAGCTGGAGGAAGTAGTGCTCGCTCTCGCGGGAGACCGGGGTGGCACCCGTCAGCCTGCTGCGTGGCTCGATCAGATCCTGCGGGTCGAGAGTGCGTCCGCACTGGTCGCACTGGTCGCCACGGGCCGAGGCGTAGCCGCAGTGGGGACAGGTGCCTTCCACGTAGCGGTCGGGGAGGAAGCGCTTGGCCTGCGGGTCGAAGAACTGGTCGCTGCTGCCACGGGTGATGTAGCCGTTGTCGCCGAGGATGTTGAACACCTCGTGCACCACCGCGCGGTGATTGTCGGTCATGGTGGTGGTGAACGTGTCGAAGGAGATCCCCAGCCGGTCCCACTGCTCCAGGAACTTGGGGTGGTAGCGGTTGACGATCCCGACCGGGTCGACGCCTTCCTGATCGGCCTTCACCGTGATCGGGGTCCCGTGGGCGTCACTGCCCGAGACCATCAGCACCCGGTTGCCGGCGACACGGTGGTAGCGGGCGAAGATGTCGGCGGGGAGGTAGGCGCCGGCGATGTGTCCCAGGTGCTGCAACCCGTTGGCGTAGGGCCAGGCGACCGCGACGAGGATGGGCCGCGGCGCGCGGCGGGGCGCGGTGGTGGTGCTCACACCGGCGAGCCTACCGGCGGTGTCTGTTCGGTCACTCGGTGCTGACGAACGGGACGCCGCCCAAGGACTGTCCGATCGCAGCGGTCGGGCCACCCACCTTGATACGGTCGCGGCCTACGACATCGGGCTGTCCAAGACGGCGGCCCGCGGACGGGACCCTCACCGTGCCGGAGTACGTCGACACCCACTGCCATCTCGATCACCACGAACAGCTGCGGTCCGCTGAGCAGGTCGAGCGCGCCCGCGCGCGAGGCGTCACAGCGCTCGTCACGGTCGGGACCGACCTGGCGTCTTCGACCGAGGCGGTGCAGACCGCCGCTCGCCACGACGAGGTCTGGGCGACCGTCGGAGTGCACCCCAACGACACCATGGAAGCAACCCCGCACGTCATGGAGTGCATCCAGCGGCTCGCCACCCAGCCACGTGTTGTGGGGATCGGCGAATCCGGTCTGGACTACTACCGCGACTGGGCCCCTGCGGAGCGCCAGCAGTGGGCGTTCCGGCGCCACATCGACCTGGCCAAAACGGTCGACAAGACGCTCGTGATCCACTGCCGCGACGCGTGGGACGACACCCTCGGCATCCTGGAAGACGAGGGGCCGCCCGCGCGGGTCGTGCTGCACTGCTTCTCGGGTGACGCCGATCTCGCCGAGCGCTGCGCCGCAGACGGGTACTTCCTGTCGTTCGCGGGGAACGTCACCTTCGCCAACGCGCCCGCCCTGCGGGAAGCCGCCGCCGCCACCCCGCTGGATCGGTTGCTGACCGAGACCGACAGCCCGTACCTCACACCCCACCCACACCGCGGTGAGCCCAACGAGCCGGCGATGGTCCCGTTGGTGGCGGCGTGCTTGGCGCGGGTGCACGGCCGTGACCTGGAGGAGGTGGCAGCAGCCACGGTGACCAACGCCCGCCGCGCGTTCGCGCTGTGAGGGCCGTCTCGCAGGCGCCGGTTGCTGGGCGCCGTGCCACCCGCTCTAGCCTCGAGCTGTGGCCACAGGGCGGGAGGCGCCGCTGCTGACGCCGGCGGACATCCGCCGGTTGCTGGACGAGCACGGGCTCGCGCCCCGGAAGGCCGCCGGCCAGAACTTCGTCGTCGACCCCAACACCGTCCGCAAGGTCGTCCGCGATGCGGGTGTCACCGCTGGCGACGTCGTCGTGGAGGTCGGGGCCGGACTGGGGTCGTTGACGTTGGCGCTGTCCGAGGTCGCCCACCGGATCGTGGCGGTGGAGGTCGACGCCGGCCTGGTGTCCGCGCTCCGCGACGTGGTCGGCGACCGCGACCACGTCGAGATCGTTCACGCCGATGCGCTCCGGGTCGACCTCGACGCTCTGGTGGATGGGGAGCCCGCCCGCCTGGTCGCGAACCTGCCGTACAACATCGCGACGCCGGTGGTGTTCCACGCGCTCGACGGTCGGGCGATCACCGACCTGTTCGTGATGGTCCAACGCGAGGTCGGAGAACGGTGGGCTGCCCAGGTCGGTGATGCGCCGTACGGCGCGGTCAGCGTGAAGCTGCAGCTGGTCGCGGACGTCGAGGTGGTCGCACGCGTCCCGCCGACCGTCTTCTACCCGGTCCCCAAGGTCGACAGCGTTACGGTCCGCATCGTCCGCCGCCTCCCGGTGCCCGACCCGGCCGAGCACCGTGTGGTCGCCTCGGTGGTCGAGGCGGCGTTCGCCCAGCGGCGCAAGACGCTACGGAACGCGCTACGGGCGCGGGGCCCGACGCCCGCGGTGGAGCAGGCCCTGGAGGCGGCCGGCATCGACCCGGGGGCGCGTGCCGAGGAGCTCGACGCCGCCGCGTTCCGCCGCCTCGCAGGTCACCTCGCCGATCACCTCACGGCGGGGAGCGGATCATGAGCGAACGTCCGCTGCCGGCGCCGACCGTGCGGGTGCGGGTCCCCGCCAAGGTCAACCTGTTCCTCGCCGTACGCGGGCCCCGGCCCGACGGGATGCACGACATCGTCTCGGTCATGCACACCATCGGGATCCACGACGTGGTCTCGGTGCGGTTCGAAGGACCGCGGGTTGCGTGCTACCACCCGGCGGCCCGACGGATGCTGGATGTCACGATCGAGCACGACGCCGGGATCGACGTGCCGCGAGACGCCTCCAACCTCGCCGTCCGGGCGGCGCGGGCGCTCGCCGACGCCCTGGTGCGCCGCGGTCCGGCGACCGATGACCACGACCGCGTCCGTGCTGAGCCAGGCGCCCCGGTCACGCGGATCGAGCTCGCCAAACGCATCCCGGTGGGGGCCGGGATGGCAGGCGGGTCGGCCGACGCCGCCGCCACGCTGGTGGCGTTGAACGAGTTGTGGGATGCCCAGCTAAGCCGCGCAGAGATGCGAAGCGTCGCGGCGGAGGTCGGCGCCGACGTTCCCTTCTGTGTCGGGGGAGGCACCGCGTTGGCGACCGGGACCGGGACCGCGACCGCACAGGTCCTGTGCCGCAGCGCGCTCCACTGGGCCGTTGGGATCAGCGACCAGCCGCTGTCCACCGCCGAGGTCTACCGGATGTGGGACCGGGTCGCGGCGCCGAGCGCGGTGGAACCGGACGCCGTCCTGCAGGCGCTCCGCGCCCAGGACACCGAGGCGCTGGGTGCAGCGCTGCACAACGACCTGGAGCAGGCAGCGTTCCGCCTCCGCCCGCAGCTGCGCGACGCCAAGGAGTCGCTGCTCGACGCCGGGGCGTTGGGCGCGGTCATGAGCGGTTCGGGACCCACCGTGTTGGGTGTCGCCGGGGACCCCCAACACGCGCGGCGTCTCGCTGCCGCGGTTGCGCACCGCTTCGACCGCGTGGAGGTCGCCCGCTCACCCGCGGGCGGCCCCGAGATCATCAGCGGTTCTTGACCGATCGCTTGTCTGGCGCGTCGGCGGGCAGGACGCCACGGCGTTTGCCGTCCGCGTCGGGCGGGTGCGTGGAGCGCCCGCCCGGTAGCCTCGTCCGGGCGGGCCGGCGCGACCGGCCCGTGTCCTTGGGAGGTGGTGTAACTGGCAACACGCCGTCCTTTGGAGTCGGTGTTCAGGGTTCGATCCCCTGCCTCCCAGCCACGAGAACCGCAGAATTGACGGTCTACACCGGCTTTTAGCCCAAGCTCGGCGTCAGCTACCGGGCCCTCACGGGCCGAGTTCCTCCGGGTGGCCGGCGACTGACTGACCCGGCCATCGGCTCGAGCCGAGCGCCGCCGCCAACCGCTCCCGCACCGCGGCAAGGTCCTCGGCGACGAACCGGCTGCCGACGAGGATCGACGACGCCCTCAGCCCCTCGGCCCGCGTCGTCGCCACCTCGAAGACGCGGTCGCCGAGGATCGCCCGCTGCGGTGCCTGCGTCATATCCCGGACCCGCCCCACGCCGCGGATCTCGTCGCGGCGCAGGACGATGCGGCGGCCGGGGTTCACGTGGAACAGCACCGTGTCACCGTCGAGGCGGATCGCGGGGTCGTCTGACCGCGCGCGTTCGAACGCCGCGTAGCCGAACCACAGGCCCATCACGACGGCGAGCACGCCGAGGGTGATCCGCAGCCACGGCGGGACCTCGACCCCGAGGAAGACGTACTCGGCCAGGAGCATGCCGATCCCGCCGAGGACCGCCACCGCCGTCACGACCCAGAGCCGCACGAGCGCGGACCGGTCGAAGCCCACGTCCACCTGCGCTGTCTCCGTCCTGGCCGGCATCAGAACAGCCCTCCGAGGAAGGTATCGACCCTGTCGGCGGCCCATGAGGCATCGTCGTAGAGCTTGCCGCCGACGCACCCGCCGACCGTACCGCCGACGGCCGCGCACCCCGCCGCGACGACCGTGCCGATGCCGGTCGCCGCGCAGGCACCGGCCGCAGCGCCGCCGACGACGTACGTCCCGCCGATCTGCGCGGCCGACCGCCCCGCCGAGTTCGCCACCGCCCCGGCGGTCACGAGCGCCCGCTCGCCGCTCGACAGGTGACCGTTGCGGGTCTAGGCGTTCCGGCCGTCGGCGTACGCGTCGAGCAGGCTGAGGCCCGCCTCGAGGAGTGTGGTGCCGCGCGCGACCGTCGGGAGCGTGCCGGAGGAGACGTACCGGCTGAGGCCGCCGAGCCCGGCGCGGTACCGGGTGTACGCCGCGACGGTCGCGCCGTTGGCGGGCGTGTAGCCGCGGACATCCCGGACGGCGTAGCGCGGCCTTGTATGCGCACGCTGCGAGGGCTGTTGCTGGCGGGTCCGCCACTCGTAGAAGCCGGACGGTGACACGTCCACACGACCGGCGAAGCAGACCGGGAAATCAGCCTTCTCTCGCTCGATGAACGCGTCCCTCACGGCCGGGGAAGGACGTTCTCGCTGGCGAAGAAGGCCGCGGCTCGAGAGACCAGATCGCGCTCCATCTTCAGCACGCGGTTCTCGCGGCGCAGCCGCGACAGCTCCTCGCGCTCGCCGGAGGTCACGCCCTCCTTGCGGCCGTGGTCGATGTCGTGGCGGTCCAGCCAGCGGCGCAGGCCGGACTCGGCGATGCCCAGCTCGCGCGCGACCTGCGCGACCGGACGACCTTCCCCGCGCCCTGCTGCTCTGCCATGATCCACCTCCGGTGGCCCTCACGGGCCTGCCGTTGGTGGGGAGTTTTCCATCCCGGTTTCCGTCACGAACCCAGACGCGGAACACGGGATCGGTGGTGGTGGCTTCGATCAGCCGGTTCAGCGCGTCGTAGCCGTAGCGGGTGGTGTTGCCGTCGGTGGCGATGCGGCTGACCCCGTCGTAGGTGATCGTGATCGTGCCCAGCGGGTCGCGCGGGTCGATCGACGTCAGCTGCCCTCGGTGTCGTAGCCGTACACGGTGGCAGGGTCGGAGCGTTCGTCGACCGCATGGAAGCCCCGGCTTGCTGCGCGCAGTTGGACCAGCCCACCGAGAGCCAACGACCGGTGTCGCGATTTCGGTCGGTGTGAGGTGTTCGGGTTGCAACCGGTGACGCCAGCTGCCCGCCCCGACCGCTCCTGACATCGCCGTGACACCGACCGGCCGGGTATGGTCCGCGACAGGAAAGAACGCCGGGGACAGCACGACCTTGCTTCCGCAGGTCAGCAGCACCACTATCCGCGACCAGCGGGGATCGGCCGCAACGCTCTTTCGTGGGATTCCCAGTCCCTGCCTCCCAGCTGTGATGCGCCGCATGGAGGCGCCATGACCTCTCCCGCCCGCGACGATCTCGCCGCCGTCGTCCTCGCCGCCGGCCTCGGCACCCGCTTCCGGTCCGATCGGGCCAAGGTGATGCACCCGGTGACGGGTCGAACGATGCTGCGCCACGTGTTGGAGGCGCTCCGTCCGCTCGGTCTCGGACAGGTCGTTGTGGTCGTCGGCCACCAAGCCGACGCGGTCACGCAGGAGGCCGACGCGGCCGACTTCCACCGCCTGATGACGGTCACACAGGAGGAGCAGCGAGGCACCGGCCACGCCGCTCGCCAGGCGCTACCGGCGCTCGACGCTTCGATCCGCCGAGTGCTCGTGCTGCCCGGTGACACGCCGCTGGTGCGCCCCTCGACGCTCGAGCGGCTCGCCGACGCCGACATCGACTCCGATGCGGTGCTGCTGTCGGTGCAGCTCGACGACCCGACCGGGTACGGGCGACTGTTGCACGACGACACGGGTCGGGTCGTGGGCATCGTCGAGGAGACCGACGCGACCGACCAGCAGCGCCAACTGCGCCACGTCAACGCCGGGATGTACCGCTTCGACCGCCACGTACTCGCGGACGTGCTCGGAGCCCTGGATGCTGACAACGTCCAGGGCGAGCAGTACCTCACCGACGTGGTCGGGATCCTGGCGGAACGTGGCCATACCGTCCGGACGGTCGAGGCCGACATCGACGAGGTCCGCGGGGTCAACGACCGGGTCGAGCTCGCGGCCGCCGCCGCCGTCCTGCGTCGCCGTTGCCTCGAGGAACTGATGCGCTCGGGGGTGACGGTCGTGGACCCGGCCACGACGTACATCGACGTCGGCGTCACGGTGGGGCGCGACACCGTCGTGCTGCCCGGCAGCATCCTGCAGGGCCGGACTCGGGTCGGCGACGGCGCAACGGTGGGACCGTTCACGAGGCTGGTCGACGCCGAGGTTGCCGACGGCGCGCACGTGGAGCAGTCCACCGTCGTGGCAGCGTCGATCGGTCCCGACGTGTCGGTCGGCCCCTACGCGTACCTGCGCCCCGGCACTCGCCTGGAGCGCGGCGCCAAGGCGGGGACGTTCGTCGAGATCAAGAACTCCACCGTGGGAGAGGGCTCGAAGGTCCCGCATCTGTCGTACGTCGGTGACGCCACCATCGGTGACGACGTCAACGTCGGCGCGGGGACGGTCACGGTCAACTACGACGGGTACGGCAAGTACGAGACGCTGATCGGCGACGGGGCGTTCATCGGCTCGGATTCGATGCTGATCGCGCCGGTGCGGATCGGGGACGGGGCGGTCACCGGCGCCGGGTCGACCATCACCAACGACGTCCCTTCCGACGCTTTGGCGGTCGCGCGGGCGCGGCAACGCAACATCGACGGGTGGGCCGCACGACGGCGGCAACGCGAGGAGGGCCGCGGGCGCTAGGTCCCCATGTCGTGATCGCAGACGACGGTGGCGGCGCACGCTTGTACGCTGGGTGACGCGGGGGCGCACGGTCCGCCAAGGCGGAGGGGACGGTGGAAGTCGTCACCAAGAAGCGCATGATGATCTTCTCCGGGTCGTCGTACCCGGAGTTCGCCCGTGAGGTTGCCGACCACCTCGGCATGCGACTCGGCGAGGCGAAGCTGTCCCGCTTCGCCAACGGCGAGCTGTACTGCCGGTACATGGAGTCGGTCCGGGGTGCCGACGCCTTCGTGATCCAGTCGCACACCGGTGCGGCGCGCGACGGCATGTCGATCAACGATCACATCATGGAGCAGCTGATCATGGTGGATGCGTTGCGGCGCGCGTCGGCCAAGCGCATCTGTGCGGTTATCCCCTTCTACGGCTACTCGCGAGCGGACAAGAAGACCCTGTCGCGCGAGCCGATCTCGGCACGTCTCATGGCCGACCTTTTCATCTCGGCGGGTGCGGACCGCATCATGTCGATCGACCTGCACACCGGCCAGATCCAGGGTTTCTTCGACGACCCGTTCGATCATCTGACCGCGCTGCCGCTCCTGACCGGGTGGCTCAGCGACCAGCTCGACGGCGGCGAGCCGGTGGTGGTCTCCCCGGACGCGGGGCGGGTGCGGCTCGCCGAGAAGTTCGCCAGCCACCTCGACGCCCCGATCGCGATCCTGCACAAGCGACGCACCGCGCACAACATCGCCGAGGTCCTCGAGGTCGTCGGCGACGTCCGCGACCGTGTGGCGGTGGTGGTCGACGACATGATCGACACGGCCGGGACGATCACCGAGGCCGCACGGGTCCTCAAGGACCACGGCGCGGCGCGGGTGGTTGCGTGTGCCACCCACCCGGTCCTGTCCGGGCCGGCCACCGAACGGCTGCGCACGTCCGAGATCGAGACGTTGGTGGTGACCAACACCCTCCCGATCCCGCTGGAGCACCGGATCGACAAGATGGTGGTCCTGTCGATCGCGCCGATCGTCGCTTCGGCGTTGAAGGCGGTGTTCGAGGACCAGTCGGTGTCGGAGATCTTCCGCGGCGAGAACGTGTGACGTTGCCGCCCCGACGACGCCGTCGGTAACCTGGGTCAAGGCCGCCTGTTCACTCCAAGTAGCGTCGGCCACGTCGGAACCGCCCCGCCTCCGGTCGGACCGACCACGCCGAACGATCGTGGTGAAGGAGCTGTAGGACCATGGCTGAACAGGTGAAGCTGGTTGCCGACACCCGCACCGACAGCGGGCGTTCCGTGGCGCGGCGACTGCGGGCCAACGGTCGCGTCCCTGCCGTTGTGTACGGCCGTGGCGTCGAGCCCACCAAGCTGCACGTGGACGCCCGCGACCTCTACCACGCGCTGCACACCTCCGCTGGTCTCAACGCGCTGATCCGCCTGCAGGTCGACGGCGACGAGCACCTGACCATCGCCCGGGAGGTTCAGCGTCACCCCGTCCGTGGAGATGTGCTGCACGTCGACTTCGTCGCCTTGCACCGCCAGCAGCTGATCCGCGTCGAGGTCCCCATCCACCTCGAGGGGCTGGAGGAGGTGGCGTCACCGGGTGTGGTCAACCACGTGCTGCACACCGTTCCGCTCCGGGTGCGGCCACTGGACATCCCCGATTCGTTCACGCTGTCGGTCGTCGACCTGGTGATCGGTGACGTGCTGCGTGTCGAGGACATCCAACTGCCCCAAGGCGCCGAGTTCGACATCGAAGAAGACCGCACGGTCGTGACGGTCACCGCCCCGACCGTCATCGAAGCCCCCGAGGAGGAGGAGCCGGAGACCGCCGCCGCGCTCGAGCCTGAGGAGGCGCCGCTGGCTGAGGGCCAGGAGGACGCCCCGATCGGGAGCGAGCGACCCGAGCCGGAGCACACCGCGGCAGGCGGCCGAGAGGGCTGATCGGAGACCGCCAACGTCGAGCGGCGGGGATGAACGCCGACCGCTGGCTGGTGGTCGGCCTGGGCAACCCCGACGCGGAGTACGGCGGCACCCGCCACAACGTCGGGGCCGAGGCGGTGCAGACGTTGGCGCGCCGACTCGGCGTTGCGCTGTCACCCAACCGTCGTGTCGGGTGCGTGGTCGCACAGGGCCGCCGCGGTGACGCACGGCTGGTCCTCGCCCGGCCACTGTCGTACATGAACGAGTCCGGGGGGCCGGTGCAGCGTGCCGCCCGGTGGTTCAAGGTCGCGCCCCAGCGCATCGTCGCGGTCCACGACGACCTCGACCTGGACGTCGGTGAGATCCGGCTGAAGCGGGGCGGGGGATCGGGCGGCCACAGGGGCCTCGCCGACATCGACCGGCGGCTGTCGATCCGCGACTACCACCGCGTCCGCATCGGCATCGGGCGTCCGCCGGGGCGGATGGATCCGCGCGATTACGTGCTGCGGCCGTTCTCGCGCGAGCAACGCGAGACGATCGACGTGTCGCTCGAGGAAGCCTGCGACGCGGTCCTGGTCCTGGTCCATGACGGGCTCGAGGTGGCTCAGAACCGCTTCCACCGGCGGTCACCCTGACCCGTCGTCGGGTCGCCGGTCGTCAGGACGTGCTGCGCTGCGCGCGGTAACCGACCAACGCCCCGATCACCAGGATCACGGCGGCGATCACCAGCAGCCAGCGCAGCGCTCGCAGCAGGAACCCCACCACCGCCAGGACGACGGCGAGCAGGATCAGCACGCCCGCGATCTGCAGTAGTCGTCGCACCGCGCCCTCGACGTCTCGACCCGTCAGGAACGTAACACCGGCACGGACCGCTGTCGGCGTTCGTTGGCGCCGGCCACCGACGGCATCATGGGGACGTGCACCCTCCCACACCCGTGTCCGGCGGCCCGCTCGCGGGCCTGCTCGTCCCCGGGCGCCAACAGCTCGCCGACGTCCTCGGTGAGGGCACGCTGGTGGCTGGTCCGGCGGTCCGCCCGTACCTGTTGGCGCTCCTGGCCGAGCGCTCCCCCCCGTTGGTGGTGGTCACGGCCCGCGTCTCGGACGCCGAGTCGCTCACCGACGCGCTGTCGACGTTCCTCGGCGCCGACCGCGTCGCGCTGTTCCCGCCGTGGGAGACGCTCCCCCACGAGCGGCTGAGTCCCCAACCGGCCACCGTCGGGCAGCGGCTGGCGGTCCTTGATCGGCTGGTCCGCCCGGACGCCGATGCGCACCCGGGGCGGCTGCTGGCGGTGGTGGCGCCGATCCGCGCGGCACTGCAGCCGATGGACCCCAAGCTCGGCGACCGTGCGCCCCTGACCGTCGATGCGCACTACCGTGGCTTCGATGCGCTGATCGAGATGCTGGTCGAGCTCGGATACGACCGGGTCGAGCAGGTGCACACGCGGGGGGACTTCGCTGTTCGAGGCGGGATCGTCGACGTGTTCCCCACGGCCGGGGCGCAGGCCGTCCGGATCGAGTTCTGGGGCGACGATGTCGAGTCGCTGCGGACGTTCGCGGTCGGCGATCAGCGTTCGACGGGACCGGCCGCCACCGTCCGCATCGACCCGGCCCGCGAGCTGGTCGTCGACGCCGAAATCCGACAACGGGCCCGTCAGCTGGCCACCGCCTTCCCCAGCATCGCCGATCGCCTCCACCAGCTCGCCGACGGGCTGATGTTCGAGGGGGTGGAGTCGCTGGTGACGCTGCTGCACCCGCGCCTGAAGCTGCTCCCGGAGTTCGCCCCGGCCGGCGGTGTCGCGATCGTCGATCCGATCCTGGTCCGCGAACGCGCGAGCAAGCTCCGCGACGAGGCGGAGGCGCTGCTGGAGATCGCTTGGGAGACAGCGGCGGGTCACCGGCCGGTCGACGCCGGGTACGTCGACCTGGAGCTGTTCGTCGACCGCGCACCCGGCCCCACGTGGGAGCTCACCCCCTTCGCCGCGCGGCCGGGCGCCACGACGCCGCTGGAGGCCGAACCGTGGGAGTCGTTCCGGGGTGACATCGCCGCCGTCGCCGACCGCCTGGGGAAGGTCGCCGTCGACGGGCACCGCATCGTGGCGACCGCTGGCGGCCACGGACCGGCGCAGCGGCTGTCGCAGATCCTGGCCGAAGAGGGCGTCCCGGTCGGGTTGGTCGACACCGTCGCCGAGGACGACCCGGGGCGGGCGGAGGTCGTGGCGAGCACCCTGCGTGAGGGCTTCTTCAGCGCGAACCTCGGCGTGGCGGTCCTCGGCGAGTACGACGTGTTCGGGGTCCGCCGCAGCCGGGCCGCCAGCCGCCGGCTCGGCACCCGGGCGACCGCCCACGAGGCGGTCCTGGATCTCGAGCCCGGCGACTACGTGGTGCACCGCACGCACGGCGTGGGCCGCTACCGCGGGATGCAGACCCGCCAGGTCCCCACCCCGTCGGGGGCGCTGGCCGCCCGCGACTACGTCGTTCTGGACTACGCCAAGGGGGACGCGCTGTTCGTCCCCTCCGATCAGGTCGACGCGATCACCCGGTACGCCGGCGCCGACCAGCCCACGGTGATGCGGATGGGCGGCGCCGAGTGGGAGCGGGCCAAGCGACGGGTTCGCGGCGCCGTCCGCGATGTCGCCGCCGAGCTGATCCGCTTGTACACCGCGCGCCTGCATGCACCGGGCACCACGTTCTCCCCGGACGGTGAGTGGCAGCGCGAACTCGAGGACGCCTTCGAGCACGTCGAGACGGCTGACCAGCTGGTCGTGGTCGACGAGATCAAACGGGACATGGAGGCGCCACTGCCGATGGACCGCTTGCTCACCGGCGATGTCGGCTTCGGCAAGACGGAGGTCGCGATCCGCGCCGCGGCGAAGGCCGCGTTCGACGGGAAGCAGGTCGCCGTCCTGGTCCCCACCACGCTGCTGGCCCAGCAGCACCTGGAGACCTTCCGCGAGCGCCTGACCGGTTTCCCGGTCGACGTGCGGATGCTCAGCCGGTTCGTGTCGTCCGCGGAGCGCCGGGCGGTCCTCGACGGGCTGGCGGCCGGGACGATCGACGTGGTGATCGGGACGCACGTCCTGCTGGGCGGACACGTCCGTTTCAAGGACCTCGGCCTGGTGATCGTCGACGAGGAGCAGCGCTTCGGGGTCCGCCACAAGGAACGCCTCAAACAGCTGCGGACCAGCGTCGACGTGCTGTCGATGTCGGCCACGCCGATCCCGCGCACCTTGGAGATGGCCATCTCGGGGATCCGTGACCTGTCGGTGATCGAGACCCCACCCGAGGACCGCCAGCCCGTCCACACGGTTGTCGCCCCCTACGACGACGCGCAGGTGGCGTTGGCCGTCCGCCGGGAGCTGCTCCGCGAGGGGCAGGTGTTCTACGTGCACAACCAGATCGCGACCATCGGCCAGGCCGCCGCACGGCTACGCGAGCTCGTCCCCGACGCTCGCGTCGAGATGGCGCACGGTCAGACGCCCGAGGACCAGCTCGAACGCGTCATGGTGCGCTTCTGGGAGCGGGAGTTCGACGTGCTGTTGTGCACCACGATCATCGAGTCCGGTCTCGACGTGCCCAACGCCAACACCTTGATCATCGAGCGGGCCGACCTGCTGGGCCTCGCCCAGCTGCACCAGCTCCGCGGACGGGTCGGTCGCGCCACCGAGCGCGGGTACGCGTACCTGTTTTTCCCCCCCGACGGTGCGGCGATCACCGAGGGCGCCTACCAGCGGCTGCAGACGGTCGGCGAGCACGCCCGGCTGGGATCGGGACTGGCGATCGCGCTCCGCGACCTCGAGCTGCGCGGCGCCGGCAACGTCGTCGGTGCCGAGCAGTCGGGCCACGTCGCGGCGGTCGGGTTCGATACCTACACCGAGATGCTCAAGCACGAGGTGGCCGACCTCACCGGGCAGCCGATCGAGGAGGAGATCGAGGTCAAGCTCGAGCTTCCGGTCGATGCGCACCTGCCCGACGGGTTCGTGCCCGACGAGAAGCTCCGGTTGGACCTGTACCGGCGCATCGCGGCCGTTGGTGACGCGGCCGGGGTCAAGGCTCTCCGCGAGGAGCTCGCCGACCGGTTCGGGCGGCTCCCGCCGCCTGCGGAGCGTCTCCTCAACGTCGCTGCTCTGAAGGCGGCGCTGCGGCGATGGGGGATCACCGAGGTGGTCCTGCTGGGCGGTGCGGCCACCGCCGGTCCGGCTCGCCGCGTGCTGCGCGCGTCACCGGTCCACCTGACCGACTCACAGCAGGTGCGCCTCCAGCGCCTGCACCCGCGGGCACGGTGGCGGTCGACCGCGGAGGTGCTCGAGGTCCCGTTCCCGCCCGACGTCGACGACATCGTGGCCTGGGTCGCGGCGACGCTCCGCGACGTGCTGGGCGCGCCGGGGCGGTGACCGCCGGCGCTCAGCGGCAGTCGGCGCAGGTGCCGACCAGATCGAGCCGGTGGTGCTCGGTCGCGAAGCGGTCGGCGGCGGCCAGTTCACTGGTCAGCCGGGCCACGGCGCGCTCGATCGGGGCTGACGGCTGGAGGTCCTCGATCCCCCCGCACACGTTGCAGATCAGGTGGTGGTGGTGCGACGTCAGGTCCTCGGCCAGCTCGAACCGGGCACCCGGGTCCGTGGCGGTCACCAAGCGCCGCACCGCCCCGGCCTGCTCCAGGACCTGCAGGTTGCGGTACACCGAGCTCTGCGACAGGCCGCTGCCCCCGTCGAGGAGCTCTCCGATCGTGACCGGGCGACCGGCATCCGCCAGCAGATCGACCAGCTGTCGGCGTCCGCGCGTGTACCGCGACCGGGCCCGGCGCAGCCGCTGCTCGACCGTGCGATGCAACTGGGAGCCCATGCGCCGAGCCTACTGGCGTCAGTGCGGGTGGTGCGGGTCGTCGATCATCACCGCCCCGTCGGCGGTCACGTGCACCTGCCCGCCGTAGGCGGCCTGAAGCAGGTGCGGCTGCAGGACCTTCGCGGGCGTCCCGGAGCCGACCACGCGGGTGGCCAGCAGCACGACGTGGTCGGCGTCGGCTGCCTCGGTCACGCTGTGGGTCGCGTGGATCACGGTCCGGCCGGCGGCGACGAGCTCACGCATGATCGCCGTGATCTGGGCCTGTGACGGGAGATCCAGCCCCGTGGCCGGCTCGTCGAGCAGCACGAGGTCCGCCTCCTGGGCCAGCCCTTGTGCGACGTACACCCGTTGGCGCTGGCCCGCCGACAGCTCGCTGAGGTGACGGCGCTGCAGGTCCCTGATCTGCAGTCGCTCCAGAGCCTGGTCCACGGCCCGGTGGTCGCCCACCGTCAGCGGACGGAACGGTCCCCGGCGGGCGTAGCGGCCCATGCGGACGATCTCCCGGACGGTCAGCGGCACGGCCGCGTTCGCGGTGGTGTCCTGCAGCACATGAGCGACCCGTCCGCGGGTCGCGCCGGGCCGCTGGCCCAGGACCTCGATGGTGCCCGCGGCCGGTTCGACGATCCCCGAGATCGCCGCCAGCAGCGTGGACTTCCCCGACCCGTTGGGGCCGATCACCGCCGTGATGACAGCAACAGGGACCTGCAGGTGGTCGGACTCGAGCGCGACATGATCGCCGTAGGTGACGACGAGCCCGTCGGCGCGGACCGCGTCCGCGGCCCGGTGCGACGGTGACCGGTCGCTGCCCACGTCGATGGTCCCCACACGAGTCGAGAATCGTTCCTAATATGATTGTAAGGTCAGCACCCAGCGTCTGAAGGCCGCCGGTTGGACACCAGGATATGGTCGGCCACCCGCTTGGCGGGCGGGGCCGCGGGGCGCGTGCTGGCCGCCGCCGTCCTCGTCGCGGGCGTGGCGGCACTCGGCGCGTGCGGAGGGCGGAACGGCGGTGCCGGCCCCGACGCCCGCAGCGAGGTGCACGTCGTCGCGACAACCTCGATCCTGGGTGACATCGTCAGCAACGTGATGGGCGACGCGGGGCGCGTCGACGTGCTGATCGGGGCGGGCGTCGACCCGCACGCCTTCGAGCCGTCCGCCGCTCAGGTCCAGATGCTGCGCGAAGCGGACCTGGTCGTGGCCAACGGCCTGCAGCTGGAGGAGCGGCTGCTGGCCGAACTGGACGCCGCCGCGCGCGAGGGGGCGGCGGTGGTCCACGTCGCCGAGCACGTCGACCCGATCCCGTTCGAGGATGGGAGCCCCCACCAGGCCGACGAACGCGACCCCGAACGCAACCCCCAGCCCGACGACGACGCCGACGTCGACGTCGATCCACACGGCGCACTCGACCCCCACTTCTGGTGGGACCTGATCCGTGTCGCGGACGCGGTCACCGTGATCGCCGATCACCTGGCGCAGGCCGCCCCGGACGTGGCCGAGGCCGCGACCGCCAACGCAGCGTCCTACCGCAGCCAGGTGCTCGAGACCCACCAGCGCATCGTCGACACGCTCGCGGCCGTCCCCGACGAGCGCCGCACGCTGATCACCAACCACGCGTCGTTGGGCTACTTCGCTGCGCGGTACGGCTTCCGGCTGGTCGGCACGGTGGTCCCCGGCGGGACGACGCTGGCCGAGCCCAGCCCGCGCCAACTGGCTGACCTCGCGCAGGTCATCCGCACCACCGGCGTCCCCGCGGTGTTCACCGAGTCGATCGGCTCGGCCCGGCTGGTCGAGGCGCTGCGTGCGGAGGTGGGCGGCGAGGTCGCGGTCGTCGAGCTGTACAGCGACGCGTTGGGCCGGCCGGGTTCGGGCGCGGAGACCTACCTGGGGATGATGACCACCAACGCCCAGCGCATCGCCGACGCGCTCGCGCCGTGACGGGGGAGTCGCCGTGCAGTGGCTGACCGAGCCGTTCGTCTTCGGCTTCATGCAGCGGGCGTTGCTCGCCGGGGTGGTCGTGGTGGTCGTGACGTCGGTCGCGGGCACCTGGGTGGTGATGCGCGGCATGACCTTCCTCGGGGACGCCCTCGCGCACGGCGTCCTGCCCGGGCTGACGGTGGCCTACCTGTTCGGTTTGAACCTGATCGCAGGTGCCGCCGTGGCTGCGGCGGTGATGCTCGCCGGGATCGAGCTGGTCCACCGCCGCTCCCGGCTCAGCGAGGACGTCGGCATCGGGCTGCTGTTCGTGGGGATGCTCGCGCTCGGGGTGATCATCGCGAGCAAGGCGCGATCCTACGCCGGTGACCTCACCGTGATCCTGTTCGGCGACATCCTGGCGGTGACGGCCGCCGACATCCGGGCGACCGCCGTCGCCGCCGTGGTGGTGCTGGTGGCCTCGGTCGTGCTGTACCGGCCGTTGATCGTGCTGGCGTTCAACGAACGCAAAGCCGCCGCGCTGGGGATGCGACCGGGACTGGCGCACGCTGCGCTGCTGGTCCTGATCACCGTGGCGATCATCGCGTCGTTCCAGGCGGTCGGCGTCCTGCTGGTCTTCGCGTTCCTGGTCGGCCCTCCGGCGAGCGCCGCGCTGGTCGTCCGTCGGGTCCCGACCATGATGGTCGCGGCCATGGGCTTCGGCGCGGTGGGGGTGGTGGTTGGCCTGCTGCTCAGCTACCACCTGGGCACGGCCGGACCCGCCACCATCGCCGGGGTGACGGTCGCGGAGTTTTTCGCGGTGCTGGCCGTCCACGACCTGCGTCGCGCCAAGCGGCGGCGTCCGGACGGGGCGCGGACCGCCGCCACGCCGTCCCCGCGCCGTCACGGCCGTCCGCGCGGGGACGGGGTAGCCTGACGCCTCGCTGGATCCCTGGAGTCATCCTCGTGCGTGTCAAGACGCGGGTGGCGGGCGCCGCCGCGGCTCTCGCCCTGCTGATCGCCGGCTGCGCCAGCGCTGCGGTCGGTCGAGAGATCGCCGCCACCGTCGACGGCCACGACATCCTCACCGACACGCTCGCGGTCCTGGTCGACGCCCAACGCCAGAGCGACGACCGCCCCGCGCCCGAGGACTACGCGGCCGTCGAGCAGCTGCAGCGTGAGACGCTCACGCAGCTGATCCGCGACGAGATCGCGGCTCGCGCCGCCGGTGACCTCGGGATCGAAGTCAGCCAAGACGTGGTCGAGGAGCGGTTCAACGAGCTGGCCGAACGGTTCGGCGGCCCCGAGGCTCTCCGCCAGGAGATCGCCGAGGCCGGCCGGAGCGAGGTCGAGATCCGCTCACAGATCGCCGCGGTGATCCGCCGTGAGAGGCTCCAGGAGCACTTCGCCGCCCAGGCTGAGGTGACCGACGCCGAGATCCGGGCCGCGTACGACCGGGCCCTCGACGACGAGTACCGGGTGGCCGACGTGTCCCACATCCTGGTGGAGACCCGCGAGCAGGCCGAGGACCTCCGAGCCCAGCTGGATGCGGGGGCCGATTTCGGCGAACTGGCGCGGGAGCACTCCACCGACGAGCTCAGCGCCGTCAACGCCGGGGCGCTCGGAGAGCAGCCGCGTGGCCGCTACATCGAGGCGTTCGACGAGGCGGTGTGGGACGCCGAGCCCGGTGAGGTCGTCGGCCCGGTGCAGACCCAGTTCGGCTTCCACCTGATCCAGGTCAACGGGTTCCGCGAGGTCCCACTGTCGGAGGTCGAGCCCCGCATCCGCCAGGAGCTGCAGGCCGAGGCATCCCAGGAAGCCTTCGATGAGTGGTTCCGCGAGGTCGTCGCCGCAGCCGACGTGCGGGTCGGTCCCCGCATCGGCCGGTGGGACCCCGCCACCGCGACCGTGATCCCCACCGACGCGATCCCCGAGCGCGGCAGCGTCCGGCTGGACGGGTCGGTGGCGACGCCGGCCGGCTGATCGCGACGGTCGATGGCGCGCGTCGTCCTGGTCGGATCGTGCGAGCAGCTGCCGGCCCTGTTCCCGTTCCAGTGTTGGGAGGCGCTCAGCGGTGCTGACCTGATCTGGATGCGTCACCCCGACTCGCACCCGTCAGCCCCGTTCCTGCGGATGGTCGAGCTGCCGGTGGCGCGGCTGGAACCTGCCGGGATCGAGCTGTCGCGGATGGATCTGACGCTGCCCGGGTCGCCGCAGGACCGCCGCTACGCCCAGGCCCTGCTGGACCTGGCCGAGGTCGAGGGCACCGCGGTGTACCTGCTGGGACCCGACGACACCGACGCCTTCACCCGCACGGTGGGAATGGAGGCCGCCCGCTCCGGCGCCGAGGTGGAGTTCGTCTTCCACCTCCCGCCAGCCGGCGTCCAGGTCGTTCGTCTGGCGGAGGTGGAACGCGCCCTGCGTGACCCCGAGCACGGCTGCCCGTGGGACCTGGAGCAGGACCACGCGTCCCTGGGGCGCTACCTGGTCGAGGAGACCTACGAGCTGCTGGAGGCGATCGATTCCGGTGACGACGCTGCCATCGCCGAGGAACTCGGAGATGTGCTCCTGCAGGTCGTCTTCCACGCCCAGATCGCCAGCGACCGTGGCGCCTTCGACCTCGACGACGTCGCCCGTGGCATCGCCGACAAGCTGGTGCGTCGCCACCCGCACGTCTTCGCCGACGTGGAGGTCACCGGGGCACAGGACGTGATCGCCCGCTGGGACGTGCTCAAGCAGGAGGAGAAGCAGCGCACCGGGCCCTTCGAGGGGATCCCGAGCGCTCTGCCGGCCCTCACCCTGGCCGAGAAGCTCCAACGGCGCGCCTCAAAGCTCGGCTTCGACTGGGCCGACGCCACCGCACCCGCCGAGCGCGTCCGCCAGGAGCTCGACGAACTGCTCGACGCAGGCGATGGCGACCGCCGGGCGCACGAGGTGGGCGACCTGCTGTCAGCGGTCGTCGCGACCGCCCGCCACGTCGGCGTCGACCCCGAGGCGGCCCTGCGAGGAGCGGCCACCAGGTTCCAGCGCCGGTTCGAGGCGGTGCTGGCCGCTGCACAGGTCGCCGGGCACGACCCGGCTGACCTCGACCGTGACGGCTGGCTGGCGCTGTGGGAGCAGGTCAAGCGCTCCCAGCGGTGACCCGTCACACGACAGCCGTCGCGTAGTCTGGGTGGTGCCCAGCGACAGGAGGCCGTGGCGGTGCCGCCCCAGTGCTCCTCGTGCGGTCGCTTCCTCAGCAACGCGTTCGTCCAGGGTCTGCTGATCGAGCCGGCCGCGTGCCCCCGATGCGCCACCACGTTGACGGCCGACCAGTTCCACGACGCCCGGGCGCTGCAGCGGGCCGCCGAGCAGCCGCCCGAACAGGCCGCCGAGCAACCCCCCGAGCGGGCCGTGGCGTCGGTCGCCGACCCGGCCCCGACCACCGCCGCCCGCAGCGTCCGCCCGCCGGACCGGCCCACCGAGGCGGTCACACGGGACGAGGATCGCGACGTGCTCGAGGGTTGGGACCGTGACCGACCCCCGGCGGCCGAGGCACGCGACCGGATCGACGGGGCCGGGACGGCCCGCGCGATGGCCACGATCGTGGGCGCCGGCGTCTCGTGCGGCCTGATCGCTGCGATGCTGGCGCCACGCCGCCGACGCGACCTGTTCGTGGGTCTGGCGACCCTGCTCGGGGCAGGCGTCGCGGTGCTCGCCGCCCGCCAGGGCGACACCGACCAGGACCGCTGAACGCCTCGTTGCGGCAGCGCTGTCCTGTCGCCTACTGTCAACTGCTGTTGTTCGAAGGGGCGTCCGCGTGGAGCCGAGATCAATCCGATCCCTGCACGCCCGGGAGATCCTCGACAGCCGCGGCAACCCGACCGTCGAGGTCGAAGCCGCGCTGACCGACGGATCGCTGGGGCGCGCGGCCGTGCCGTCGGGCGCCTCGACCGGCCGGTTCGAAGCGGTCGAGCTGCGCGACGGCGACCGCGGCCGGTACGGCGGGAAGGGCGTCACGAAAGCGGTCGCGAACGTCGACCAGGTCATCGCCCCGCACCTGCAGGGAGTCGACGCCACGCTGCAACGCGATATCGACCGCATGCTGCTCGATCTGGACGGCACCGACGACAAGTCCAAGCTCGGCGCGAACGCGATCCTGGGCGTCTCGCTGGCGGTGGCGAAGGCCGCCGCGGCATCCTGCGGACTCCCGCTGTACGCCTACCTCGGTGGGCCGGGCGCGTACCTGCTCCCCGTGCCGATGCTCAACGTCATCAACGGCGGCGCACACGCAACGAGCAACGTCGACGTGCAGGAGTTCATGATCGCGCCGGTCGGCGCCCCGTCGTTCCGCGAGGCCGTGCGGATGGGGACGGAGGTCTACCAGGTCCTCAGGCAGGTCCTCACCGACCGTGGTCTGTCCACCGGCCTGGGAGATGAGGGGGGGTTCGCCCCGGACCTGCCCACCAACGACCGCGCCTGCGAGCTGCTGGTCGAGGCGATCGAGCGAGCCGGGTACGCGCCCGGCGACGACGTCGCGTTGGCGCTGGACATCGCTGCGTCCGAGCTGCGCGGCGATGCCGGGGACTACCACCTGCAGGGCGAAGGGCGCCGGATGTCCGCCGAGGAGTTCGTCGCCTGGCAGGAGGACCTCGTCGACCGCTTCCCGATCGTGTCGATCGAGGACGGGATGGACGAGGACGACTGGGACGGCTGGCAGCTGCTCAACCAGCGGATCGGTGAGCGCTCCCAGCTCGTCGGTGACGACCTGTTCGTGACGAACGTCGACCGCGTCCGCCGCGGTATCGAGCTCGGGGCCGCCAACGCCGTCCTGATCAAGGTCAATCAGATCGGCACCCTCACCGAGACACTGCACACCGTCGAGGTCGCCCACCGCGCTGGTTGGGCTGTCATGGTCAGCCACCGCTCAGGCGAGACCGACGACGCCACGATCGCCGACCTGGCGGTCGCGGTCAACGCCGGACAGCTGAAGTCGGGCGCCCCGGCCCGTAGCGACCGCGTCGCGAAGTACAACCAGCTGCTGCGCATCGAGCAGCGCCTCGGCGACCAGGCACGGTTCGCCGGCTGGGCGGCGTTCCCCCGGTCCAGGCGCGCGACGTGACCGCGGCCACTCGGGGCGCCAGCACCGGCCGGCGCGGCGCCAGCCACCGGCAGGCGCCGGCGCCGGTGCGGCGGGCGGTGGCGGGCGCAGCCGGACGTGGTCGCGACGCGGTCGCGGCCGTGCTGGCGGGCGACCGCCCCCTGGCCTTGGCGGTCGTCGGCGTCGTGGCGGTGTCCGCGCTGATGCTGGCCAGGCCGCTGACCACCTACCTCGACGGACGCGAACGTGTGGTGCTGCTCGATGCCAAGGGCGAGGCGCTCCGCGAGGAGATCGCCCGGCTGGAGGCACGTGAGCGCGACCTCACCACCGCCGAGCACGTCGAGCTCCGCGCTCGCGAGCGGCTCGGGCTGGTCAGACCCGGAGAGATCCCCTACGTGGTGATCACCCCAGAGACCGACCGACCCCGGCTGGCCTCACCCGCCCCGCCGCCGCCGCGGCCGTGGTACCGACGCCTGCTCGATGCGCTCGTGCCATGACGGTTGCTGGCCGCGAGAGGCAGCCGTAGGCTGGCTGCGGGCACCCCCGGGCGTCCGATCGCCGCGACACGGCAGGTCCCAGGCAGATCCAAGACATGTCCCACGAGGACAACTTCAACCCACAGGTCGGGCCTCGGACGGGCTCGCCACCATGCCGACAGGAGGGCGCTTGCTCAGCGAAGGGATGATCATCAAGGGAAGGGTCGTCCGGCTCGAGGAGTACGGGGCGTTCGTGGAGGTGCCCCTGTTCCCCGAGAACCCGGAGGACCCGCAGGTCGTCACCGGCCTGTGTCACGTCTCGGAGGTCGACCGGGACTACGTCGAGAACATCTTCGCCTACCTCGCCGAAGACCAGGAGGTCGAGGTCAAGGTCCTCAACATCAAGGAGGACGGGAAGGTCGACCTCTCGATCAAGCAGGCGGACCCCGACTGGGAGCCCGAGCCGACCCAGCCGCGTCGGAGCAAGTTGGACAAGGACTTCGACAAGCGCCTGCGCCGCTTCATGCACCAGTCACAGATGATCCAGGGGGAAGCGCGCCGCCAGCGCGAATCCCGCCGCTGACCGGCCTCGCCGTGACGTCCGCGGCTCGCGATCCCACCGGGGATGCTCTCCGAGCCGACCCCCAGCCCTCGTACGCGCGCGCCGCCGCGGCTCGGACCATGGGACCCACCGAGCGTGCCGTGGTCTCGCAGCAGCTGGGCCGGCGTGCCCGCGGTCACAGCGCCGTCGTGCACCGGTGCGTGTACGGGCTGCCCACCGTGGTCCGCGTCGCCCCGTACCTCGATGACGGCACGCCGTTCCCGACGGTGTTCTGGCTCGTGTGCCCGGTGGCGCGCCGCCACGTCGGCCGGCTCGAGGCCGACGGCACGATGGGGTCGTTCAACGCCAGCCTGGCGGCCGACGCGGAGCTCGCGGCCGGCTACGCCGCCGCAGCCGGACGCTACGTCGCCTTCCGCGACGCGCTGGACCGGCCGATCCGGGAAGATCCCGCAGCCGGCGGCATGCCCGGCCACATCAAGTGCCTGCACGTCCACCACGCCCACTTCCTGGCCACCGCCGACAACCCGGTCGGCGCCAAGACCCACCAGCAGGTCACGCCGATGCCGTGTCCGGGACCGTGTGTCGACGAGGACGTCCTCGCCGAGGCATACGGCGAGCTCCCGCCCCCCACAGCGGTGCCCGGCGCCTGGGAGCACGCCGCGCCACCTCACCAGCGGCCCAGAGGCTGATGGGACGCCGCGCCGCCGTGGACGTGGGGACCAACTCGGTCCGCGTGCTCGTCGTCGACGACGACGGCCATGCGCTCGCCCGCGACATGGAGATCACCCGCCTGGGCCAGGGCGTCGACGAGACCGGTGAGCTCGACGATGAGGCGTTGGCCCGCACCCTGGATGTGATCGGCCGGTACCGCCAACGCTGGGAGGAGTTCGGCGTCCGGGGCGACGTGCGCATCGCTGCGACCTCCGCCATCCGTGACGCCGCCGACCGCGAGCGTTTCTTCGCGGGGGTGCGCCGGGTGGCGGGGGTCGACGCCGAGGTGCTGTCCGGCGAGGAGGAGGCCGCCACCGCGTTCCACGGGGCGACCGCCAAGCTCGACGTCGGCCACCCCGCTGCGCTGCTGGACGTCGGCGGCGGCTCGACCGAGATCGTCGTCGGGGACCGCGCCGGGGACGTCAAGGCGTCGATCTCGCTGCAGCTGGGCTGCGTCCGGCTCACCGAACGGCTGCTGTCGTCCGACCCGCCCACCGACGAGGAGCTGCAGGATGCCCGGGCGGAGATCGCCGGCCAGCTCGACCACGCCGCGGAGACGCTGGCGCGCCAGGACGCCGACCCCGGCGACTGTCGCTCGCTGATCGGCGTGGCCGGGACGGTCACCACCCTGGCGGCGCTGTCTCTCGACCTCGACGAGTACGACGCGGACGCCGTCCACGGCACCGTCGTCGACCGCGAGACGGTCGGTGACCTGACCCGGTGGCTGGCCGGACTGCGCTCGGCCGAGCGGCGCGAGCTGGGCCCGGTCGCCCCCGGCCGTGAGGACATCATCCTGGGCGGGGCGTTGGTGGTCGAGGCCGTCCTGGACCGGTTCGGGTACGACGCGCTCACCGCCAGCGAAGCCGACATCCTCGACGGGTTGGTCGCCCGCCGCTGACGACGGGCGACGCTGCCGGCGGCGCGGCGAGCTCTACCCTTGCGACCCCGACCCGAAGGCTCCCATGGCGGTCGACATCGCTGACGTGCGCGTCGAAAACCCCCACGGCGCGGTCGTGCGGTGGCTCACCGAGCACGACAAGACGGTCCGCGGCTACGACCTGCACACCCAGCAACACCCCGACCGCATCACCGCCCGCGACGTCCTCGCCACCCAGTACACCAAGCTGCGCGTCGACGGGATGGAGCTGCAGTTCTTCCTCGACCGTGGCCGCTCGGCGCCGTGGCACCTGGTCCCGGCTGGCGCGACGCTCGCCGCGGCGGACCCCGACGAGGAGGGCGGTCTGTACGACGCGGCCGAGGAGCTCTACGGCCACTTCTACCGCGGTCGGCTGCGTGAGTTGGCGATCGGGAAGATCCACCGCGTCCTGCACCTCAAGCGACGCCACCTGTTCCCGCTGCTGGACGGGCGTCTGCTGGAGCTGTACAAGGACGCGGCCACGGAGGCGTCGCGACGGTTGCGCGACCAGGGTCGTCGGGGGCGGCGTGGTCGGCTGTACTGGGTCGCGATCCGCGACGACATCCTCGCGGCGGGCCACCTGTGGGACGACCTGCGAGCGAACCTGGCCACCTGCAACGAGCCGGCTGCGTTGGGGGCCGAGCTGTCCGACGTGCGCCTGCACGACATCCTCTGCTGGGAGGCCGTGCGTCGCTGAAGCCCTCGAGGAGGTCACCGCTGGACGGCCGTGTGGGCGTCGACGCGTTCCAGGAGCGGCTGCGCGACGCGATCGCTCGCGTGCCTGACGACGCGTCACGTCCGCCGCCGGATGCTCGGGTCGGAGCGGTGCTGGCCCTGTTCGAGAGCACCGACCGAGGACCCGGCGTGGTCCTGACCCGGCGGCGTCGGGATCTGCGCTCCCACCCCGGCCAGCTGTCGTTCCCCGGCGGGCGGGTCGACACCGGCGAGACGTTCGAGCAGGCGGCGTTGCGTGAAGCCCGCGAGGAGATCGCCCTGCGGACCGAGTCGGTCGAGATCTTCGGCACCGCCCCGACGTTCTACATCCCGCCGTCGCGGTTCTGGGTGGTCCCCGTGGTGGGCTGGTGGCGCGACCGTCATCGGCTCGACCCCAACCCCTGGGAGGTCGACGAGGTGCTGCACGTTCCTCTGGTCACCCTCGTGCAGGACGAGCGGCTGCGGTGGGTGTCGCTCTCCGAACGCGGTGCGGCGTGGGCGTGGCAGCTCGATGACGACCTGCTGTGGGGGGCGACCGCGATGCTGGTCGCGGCGCTCCTCGACGTGGTCAGCCCGGGTTGGGCTGGCGGCCGCCGGCCGACCGACCTCGGCCGTGACTGCCAGGTGCGTCCCTGGGAGCACTTCCCGTCGTGGCAGCCACCACTGCGGCTGCAGGGGATCCCGGAGGTGGCCGCGGCGGCTGTGCCGGTGGTCGGCTCCCGGCAGGCGCGCCAGGTGGTCCGGCTGCTGCAGGACGACGCCGGTGTCTCCTTCGCACAGGTCCTCGAGCACGCCGCCCGGCCGGTGACCGAGGCGGTGCGTCAGCTGGCGGGCGGGGACGTCTCGGGTGTGGCGGTGACCGTCCTGGCCGGGCCGGGTGGGAACGGCGCCGCCGGGGCGGCCGCCGCCCGGCTGCTGGCAGCGGCCGGTGCCCACGTCGCAGTCTGGCTGACCGGGGCGCTTCGTGTCCCGGACCAGTTGAACGTGCTGCGCACCGCCGGCGTGGCGGTCGCCCCGTTCGGCGAGGGCGCCACCGCTGGCGACGTCGTCGTCGACGCGCTGCTGGGGGTGGGCGCGCGCCCACCCGCGCACGGAGCCGTCGCCGCGGCGATCACCTGGCTGCAACGCCACGACGTCCCGGTCGTCGCCGTGGACCTGCCCAGCGGGCTCCACCCCGACGCGGGCGTGGTCGGGCCCTGCGTCAGCGCCGACGTCACGATCACGCTGGGAGCCGCCAAGGCGGCGTTGCTCGACCCCGCCTACCGCGCGTACGTGGGGGACCTGTACCTGGCCGACCTGGGCGTCCCCGCGGACGTGTGGCGCCGCGCGGACGTCGAGCCGGTCACGGTGTTCGGCCGCGGCCCCCTGGTGCGGTTGGTGTGACGTGTGGCCCGGACACGTCGACGACCTCCGCGCAGCGGGCTGCGGCGGTGACGTCGCGGGGCGGCCGCGACCGGAGCGCGGCGTAGAGTCGCAAGCGTGCAGCATCGAACCCTCCGACGCGACGGACCCCTGCACGTCGTCGACTTCGGCGGGAGCGGTCAGCCGATCGTCCTGCTGCACGGCCTCGGGGGATCCCACGCCAACTGGATCTCGGTCGGAGAGCGCCTGGCGGAACACCGTCACGTGGTCGCGTTGGACCTCGTCGGCCACGGCCTCACCCCACCGGTCGGCCGGCGCGCACGCATCGTCGACCACCGCCGTCTCGTGCAGCGCTACCTTGGCCACCTCGACCAGCCGGCGGTGCTCGCCGGCAACTCCATGGGCGGGTACGTGGCGCTGACCGTGGCTGCCTCGACCCCCGAGCTGGTCGCCGGCCTGATCCTGGTCGGGGCGGCGCTGCCGCGCGAGCAGATCGTGCCGCGGGATCCCCTGGTGCTGGGGATGTTCGCGGTGTACATGATCCCTGGGCTGGCGGACCGCTTCCTGTCCTGGCGCAGGCGCAGGCTCCGACCCGAAGGCCTCGTCGAGCAGGCCTTGAGGTTGTGCAGCGTGGACGCGTCGCGCATCGCCGACGAGGCGTGGGAGGCGCACGTGGAGATGGCCCACGAGCGCATCCTGCAACCGTGGAGCCGCCGCTGCTTCCTGCAGTCGGCCCGGTCCCTGGTGGCGCGGATGGTCGGCCGCCGGCGCGTCGCCGACATGATCGAGGCGATCGAAGCGCCAGCCCTGATCATCCAGGGCGATCGGGACCGCCTGGTTCCCGTCGAAGTGGCCCGTGACCTCGCCGGGCGCCGCCCCGACTGGCAGCTGGAGGTCTTCACCGACATCGGCCACGTCCCCCAGCTGGAATGCCCGGATCGTTTCATCGAGGTCGTCGACCGCTGGCTGCACGGCGGCCTGTCCGCGGAGAGGTCCACCTGTGCGAGCTGACGCACCGGCGCGTCGTCGCGCCCGTGCCGGAAGACAAGTGCGGGCGACAGGATTCGAACCTGCATGGGGTCGCAACCCCGGGGCGGTTTAAGCGCCCTGCGTCAACCGTTCCGCCACGCCCGCTGACGAGGACGACGCACCGTCGCTACTTCCCCGTCGCCAGCGACGGGCGGCCTGTCCTCGGTGATGATGTTACAAGCCGCGATCGGAGGACCCATGAGGTGGGCGACCTACCGCCACGACACGGACGGTCCCGACCGCGTCGGGCTCGTCATCGACGGCCGCATCAGCGGGCTCCCGCCCGGCGTGTCCCTGCTGGGGCTGCTCCATGACGGCCCGCAGGCGCTGGCGGAGGCGGGCCACCGCGCCGGGCAGGACCCCGCCGAGGACGTCGCGGTGGCCGACGTCCAGCTCCGCGCCCCGATCCCCGACCCCCCGTCCGTGCGCGACTTCTCCGCGTTCGAGGCGCACGTGCGCACCGCTCGGCGGGCCCGCGGCGTGGAGATGGACCCCGACTGGTACCGGCGGCCGGCGTTCTACTTCAGCAACCCGCACGCGATCGTGGACCCGGATGCGGACGTGGCCGTCCCACCCGGTTCGCACGCGCTGGACTTCGAGCTGGAGGTCGCCGCGATCGTCGGCCTCCCCGGCCGTGACCTCGACCCGGAGGCGGCTGCCCGCCACATCGCCGGCTTCACGGTGATGAACGACTGGAGTGCCCGTGACCTGCAACGCGGCGAAATGCGCTCGCAGCTCGGCCCGGCCAAGAGCAAGGACTTCGCCACCACCCTCGGCCCGTTCCTGGTCACCCCCGACGAGCTCGAGCCCTACGCCGTCGGCCGCGGCTACGCCCTGACCATGACCGCGTCCGTCAACGGTCGCGAGTACACCCGGACGTCGTGCGCGGACCTGTACTGGTCGTTCGGCGAGCTCGTCGCGTACGCCTCTCGGGGGGCTTGGATCCGCCCCGGCGACGTGATCGGCTCGGGCACGGCCCCCGGCGGGTGCATCCTCGAGCTGGCGCTCGTCCACGGCGCCGACCCCTACCCGTGGTTGCAGCCGGGCGACGATGTCACCCTCACGGTCGAGGCGCTCGGCGCGATCGCCAACCGCGTCGTCGAAGGACCGCCGTCGCCGCCGCTGCGGCGGTGAAGTGCGCGGACCGGACGCGTGCTGCCGGGCGTGCCCGACTGTGCCATCCTCGTCCCGCCGACCGCAGCGCTGCGGGACCCGCAAGCCGACCAGGAGTGTGCGCGGATGGTCATGTACCAGGTGCGCGGACGCATCCCGCGCAAGCGGCACACCCAGCTGTGGCAGGGCGAGCGGTTGCTGACCGAGCAGGTCGTGGGCGTCGAGGGGTTCTCCGGGGCGTCCTCGATCCTCTACCACCTTGACACCCCCGTGCGGGTCAAGCACATCGGCGCGTTCCGTCGACTGCAACGCGACGAGTGGATCCCCGACGCCCACGCCCACCACCTGTTCGACACCTGGACGCTGCCGGAAGCCGGTGACGCCATCAGCGGACGCCGGCTGCTGATGTGGAACCAGGACGTGGAGATCGGTCTGTGCCGGGCCGCCGAGCCGATGGGCGACTTCTACCGCAACGGCGAAGCCGACGAGGTCATCTTCGTTCATGAGGGGGGCGGGACCGTCGAGACCGTGCTGGGAGACCTGCCCTACGTGCCCGGCGACTACATCGTGGTCCCGCGGGGCATCACCTACCGGTTCCGTCCCGACGATCGGCGACCCCAGCGTTACCTCGTCTTCACCTCGCCGGGGCTGATCGAGATCCCCCGCCGGTACCGCAACGAGTACGGCCAGCTACTCGAGCACGCCCCGTTCTCCAACCGCGACGTGCACCCCCCGACGGAGCTACGCACCCACGACGAGCGGGGCGAGTTCGTGGTCAACGTCCGGGTCGGCGGCGGCCTGCAGCGCTACGTCCTCGACCACCATCCGTTCGACGTCGTCGGGTGGGACGGTTACCTCTACCCGTACACGTTCAACATCGCCGACTTCGAACCGATCGTGAAGAAGGTCCACGCCCCGCCACCGGTCCACCAGACCTTCGAGGGGCGCAACTTCGTGATCTGCTCGTTCTGTCCCCGGCCGCTGGACTGGCACGCGGACTCGGTCCCGATCCCCTACAGCCACGCCAACCTCAACTCCGAGGAGATGATCTACTACGTGGCAGGCACGTTCGGGTCCCGGGAGGGCGTCGACGTCGGCTCGGTCACCCTGCACCCGTCGGGGGTGCCGCACGGTCCGCAGCCGGGGCTGGCGGAGCGTTCGCTCGGTGCGACGTCAACCGACGAGCTCGCGGTGATGTGCGACACCTTCCATCCGCTCCGGCTGACGCCGTTGGCACGCGAGCTGGACCGACCCGGGTACGCCCACTCGTGGTCTGCAGCTCCGGTCGGTGACGCCGACACCTCCGACGGGGCGGCCAGCATCTCGGAGTAGGACCGGTCACAGCAGGCGAGCCCGGTCGTGGGGGCCCGACGGTCAGGCTCGGTCGTCACCGATCAGTTTGGCGAACACGTCGTGGAGGAAACCGCGGGCAGCGGCTGCGGCCAGGGCGTGCTGCTGGCTGGGCCCCAACGCCGCACCGATCGAACCCGTCGGTGCGGCGTAGTCACCCTCGAGGCGCAGTTCGGGCCAATCGCCGTCGCGCGACCGCAAGGTGAGGTAGCCGTCGAAGGATGGCAGCGCCCGTTGCATGTGCTCGTCTTCGGGCTCGGGGTCGGCGCGCCAGCGGATGTGGCGGCGGACCGAGTGCTCGTCGCCGTGCGGCTCGCCGACCATGCACGTCGCCAGGCGCGACGCCGGTCCGGCGCGGACCTCGACCGCCCAGTGGCCGGGGCCACGGTCGGTCGCCGGCTGCGGGAGCCACTCGTGCGGATCGCCGCTCAAGGTCCGTACCAGCTTGGTGGTGCTGGCGCCGGCCTCGAACGGCTCCCACGCCTCGATCCGCGGCACGAACGCGTCTCCTCCCCCCCGTCGCGGTGAGAGTCTAGGCGGCGCAAGCGGTGCCCCCGCCCTGGGCGGAGCGGGGGGCTCTACGACGGCGCCCCGAACCCACCACCGCCAGGGGTGTCGACCACGATGCGGTCGCCGCGGTGCAGGATCAACGTGATCTTGGCGGGCAGGTCGCGTTCCTCGTCGTGGCCGTCGGCGCTGCGGCGGACCACGCGGTTACGGCCGGGTGCGCCGTCGTGCCCGCCCGCCAGTCCCCACGGGCCGCGCCGTCGCCGCTCGGTCACCAGCGAGCAGGTCGCCCGCTCGCCGAGCACCTCCAGGGTGCGGCGGAGCCCGTCACCGCCGCGGAAGCGTCCTGTCCCGCCCGACCCGTCGCGCAGCCGGTACTCGACCACCCGCACCGGGTAGGCCAGCTCGAACGCCTCGATCGGGGTGTTCTTGGTGTTGGTCATGTGGGTGTGCACGCCGCTCATCCCGTCGGCGTGGGGACGTGCGCCCTGGCCGCCGGCCAGCGTCTCGTAGTAGGCGAACGCCTCGCCGGTCCGCGGGTCGGTCCCACCCAGCAGCGTGTTGTTCATCGTGCCCTGCGAGGCGGCCGGGACCCGGTCGGGGACCGCCTGTGCCAACGCCCCGAACAGCGCATCGACGATCCGCTGCGACGTCTCGACGTTCCCGGCCGCGACCGCCGCGGGAGGTCGCGGATCGACCAACGAGCCCTCGGGGGCGCGCACCTCGAGCGGCCGCCAGCCGCCGGCGTTCGCGGGCACGCCGGGGGCGACGACCGCGCGTAGCGCGAAGAAGCAGCACGACCGTGTCACCGCCACCGGCGCGTTGAGTGGCCCGTCGCACTGGGGCGCCGTCCCCGCGAAGTCCATCGTGATCCGGTCGGCGTCGACGGTGACCGCCACGCGGATCGGGATCGGTTGGTCGCCGATGCCGTCGTCGTCGAGGACGTCCTCGAAGCGGTACGTCCCGTCGGGCAGCTGTGACACGGCTGCGCGCACCGCCCGCTCGGCGTGGTCCTGGGTCGCGCTCATCGCCTCGAGCAGGAGATCGATCCCTGCGGCGTCATCGCCGTCACCGAGCCGGGCCGCCAGCTCGCGCACCCGCCGGGCCCCGAGATGGTTGGCGCCGACCTGGGCGCGCAGGTCCCCGGTGCGTTCCCGTGGGGTCCGCGAGTTGGTCGTGAGCAGGGCGAGCAGGTCGCGGTCGACCTCCCCGCCGCGCACCAGCTTGATCGGTGGGATGCGCAGACCTTCGGCGAAGATCTCGGTTGCCCCGGCCGGCATGCTGCCTGGCGCCGCGCCTCCCACGTCCGCGTGGTGAGCCCGCGTCGCGACGAACCCCAGCAACCGGTCACCGCTCCATACCGGCGCGACCAGCGTCCAGTCGGGCAGGTGCGTCCCACCGGCGAACGGGTCGGACACCAGCACCTGCTCGCCCTCGGCCAGCGCGCCGAAGCTCTCGAGGGCTGCGGCGACCGAGGCGGGCATCGCGCCCAGGTGGACGGGGATGTGCTCGGCCTGGGCGACCATCGCTCCGTCGGGATCGAACAGCGCCGTCGAGCAGTCCGCCCGTTCCTTGATGTTGGGCGAGTAGGCCGTGCGTCGCAGGGCCGCGCCCGTCTCCTCGGCGATCCCCACCAGGGCGTTGCGGGTCACCTCCAGCGTGACGGGGTCCACAGTTGCTCCTCGCGCATCGCGACCTTGGCCGCCGCGGTGTGCTGACGCGTGACGTTCACGGGCGGCCGCTGGGCCATACTGCCCGCCATGCGCACCACCTACCTCGGCCAGTACACCGACGAGCACGCCGACGAGCTGCTCGAGGCGCTCGATCGTACCGGGATCGTCCACTGGGAGAAGCGCAGCGGCCGCTTCTCCCGGTTCGTGTTCGCCGGTGAGTGGGGCGTGCGGGTCTTCGTGGAGGCGGACCGGCTCGACGACGCCCGCAGCATCGCGGAGGCGATCACGTCGTAGGTGGCGACGGCCGGGTCAGCCGCGGATCAGCAGGCTCCCGAACCGATCGACCTCGGCCACCTGGCCGGGCAGCAGCAGGCAGGTGGTGTCCACGCCGGCCACCACCGCCGGGCCCTCCAGACGGTCGCCCCGCCCCAGCCGGTCGCGCGCGTAGACGGGGCACGTCCGCGGTCGCCGGTCGATCACGACGGGGCGCGCGCCCAGCTGCGCGGCGTCGGGACCGTCGCCGTGCCCGATCTCGGACAGAGGCAGGAGCGGAGTGGGTCCCTCGGCGTGGACCCGCAAGGTCACCACCTCGACCGGCTCGCTGGGCTGGGCGTAGCCGTACCGCTCGCGGTGAGCATCGTGGAAGCCGGCGGCCAACGCCTGCGGATGGTGATCGGTGACGGCGACCTCCAACTCGTGGGACTGGCCGCGGTAGCGGCAGTCAGCGCGGCGGGTGACGTGCTCGGCGGCGACGTCCTGCTCGGCGAGTGCCGCCGTGGCCTGGCGCTGGAGCTCGGCGAACGCGGTCGCCAACTCGTCGGTGGCCAGCTCGTCCAGGACGGCCAGGCGGGTGCGGACCGCCTCGGCGGTGATCGGGGCGGCCAGCAGCCCCAAGGCTGCCAGGACGCCGGCGTGGGGCGGGACGATCACCAGTGAGCAGCCCAGTTCGCGGGCCAACGTCCCCTGGTGCAGCGGCCCCGCCCCGCCGAAGGCGACCAGCGCGTACCGGCGGGGGTCCTTCCCGCGCTCCACGGACACCACCCGCAGCGCTCGCACCATCGTTGCGTCCGCCACGCGGACGATGCCGTCGGCGCAGTCCCGCACCGACAGGTCGAGGCGGGCGGCCAGCCGGCCCACCGCGTCGTGGGCGGCGTCGGCGTCCAGCCGCAGCGTCCCTCCCAGAGCGGCGTCCGGGTCGAGGCGGCCGAGCACCACGTGGGCGTCGGTGACGGTCGGTTGGTTGCCGCCCCGCCCGTACGCCGCCGGTCCCGGGTCGGCCCCTGCTGAGCGTGGTCCGACCCGCAGCGACCCACCAGCGTCGCGCCACGCGATGCTCCCGCCACCCGCCCCGACCGTGTGGATGTCGGTAGTGGTGACCGCGAACGGCAGGCCTCCGATCGCTCCCTGCGAGGTGGTCGTCGGTCGGCCCGCCTCGATCAGCGTCACGTCGGTCGATGTCCCACCCATGTCGAAGGCGACCAGGTCGCCGTGTCCGGCGGTCTGGCCGCACGCCGCTGCACCGAATGCCCCGGCGGCCGGGCCGGACAGCAACGTGTGGACGGGGTAGCGGGATGCCACCGTCGCGGCGAAGGTCCCGCCGGCGGACCGCATCACCTCCAACCGGCAGCGCAGCCCGCGTTCGTGCAGCGCCCCCTCGAGGGTGGCGAGGTAGCGGCCCAGTCGGGGCGTGACGTAGGCGTTCAGCGCGGTGGTGTTGGCTCGTTCGTACTCGCGCACGACCGGCAGCACGTCGCTCGAGCGGCTGACCGGCAGGTCCGGCGCGCGGGTCCCCAACGCGTCGGCCACGGCCCGCTCATGGCGGTCGTCGAGGAAGGAGAACAGCAGGCACACCGCGACGGCTTCCGGCTCGAGGTCCACGACGGCGGCCGCCACGGCGTCGGCGTCATCGAGGGCGGTGATCACGGTCCCGTCGGCCGACAGCCGCTCCGTCGCCTCCACCACCAGGCCGCGTGGGACCAGCGGCGGCGGACGGTCGACGCTGAGGTCGTACAGCGACGGGCGGTCCTGGCGGCCGATCTCCAGCAGGTCCCGGAACCCGGCGGTCACGACCAGCACCGTGCGGGCACCGTCGCGCTCCAGCAGCGTGTTGGTCGCCACGGTCGTTCCGTGGGCGAACCGTCGCAGGCGGCTGGCGTCCAGTCCGAGGCGGTGGAGGCCGGCCAGGACCCCGTCAGTCTGGTCGCGCGGGGTGGAAGGGACCTTCGCGGCACGCAGCTGTTCGCCGTCGTCGACGATCAGGTCGGTGAAGGTCCCGCCGACGTCGACACCCAGCCGCATGGCGGTCACTCCTCGCCGGTGCTCAACGCTGACGTGAGCAGCACCGCCGCCGCCCCCAGCGCCACCCACAGGCCGGTCGTCGGGTGCACGCTGAAGCGGACGGTGACGTCTGCGGGCACCGCGGAGATCACCGCGTGCAGCTCGTCGAACTGCTGCTGGCCGCGGAAGCGCCCCTGCGGCGGGCGGAGCACCGCACTGGCGGCGCTGATCGCGGCGATGCCGACGGCGACCACGATCAGCACCTTCGACGCCGATCGGGCTGGCCGGTCGACCGCCAGCGACAGGCCCACCACGACGCTGACGACGGCCAGGGCGGCGACCGTCCACACCCACGGCTGCGCCTGCCACCCGGGCAGCGCGGCGACCGTGCGTGCACGGGCATGACCGAGCATGGCCACGGTGGCGCGGACCTCGTACCAGGGCAGGTACACCGCGACGGTCGCTGCGGCGCCGGCCAGCACGGCGGCCATCCCCAGCACGCCCCGTGGTCGCGCCAGCAGCCGAACCTGTAGCGCCAGGTCTCCGCGCACGCCGTCAGCGCAGCGACGGTGCCGGCGCCGGCTCGGCGAAGAGCCCGTCACGCAGCCCGGCGAACACCCCGCCGAACGGCGGGTTCCTCTCGTCCTGCTGCGCCGAGTACACCACCGCACCGTCGGTTGCGGACAGCGCGTGTTCGAGCTGTCGCAGCGACGCCGACGGTGGGTTGAGGAACGCTCCCTGCCCGACCGCCACGATCCCGTCGGATGCTCCAGCGATCCCCGCCGCGAAGTCGGTCCACTGCGCGAAGTACCCCGGCCAGCGGGCCTCGTCGAAGTACGCCATCGGGAAGACGGCGTCGACCAGGCCGTCCGCGACCCACGACGGCCAGTCCTGCAGCGTCCAGCGGTACGCGGGCGTGTCGGCGAAGCGTCGCCCGTCGCGGGGACCCTCGCCCCAGGCGATCACCGCGGCGGTGACCGCCACGTCGGGACGCACCGCGTGGACCGCCTCGGTGATCCGCGCAGCCAGCTGCCGGGTCTGGGCCCGGCGCCAGTCCAGCCACGCCGGATCGTCGGGTGCGGGCGGTCCGCTGCGGCCGAGCTGGTCGTTGAACCGGGCGACGGCGGTCGGGTTGTAGCCGTAGCACGCCTCGACCAGGCGGCCGTCGCCGCGCCGGCACGTGCCCGGGTAGCGCAGGTAGTCGAGGTGGACCGCGTCGACGGCGTAGCGCTCGACGATCTCCCGGTACACCGCCACCGCGTGGTCCTGCACGGCGGGGTGGCCGGGGTCCAGCGCGAAGGTGTCACGGTCGGTACGGCCCTCGACGTCGTAGGTGGCCCAGTCGTCGCCGCTTCCGGGCCCGTGGAGGCGCCAGACGTGGTCGGCGGGCAGGTTGGCGCAGTCGTACGCCGTGGGGTGGCACGCCGGCAGCGTCGGGACCCACGCGTGGACCGCCAGTCCCCGGTCGCGCGCCGCCGGCAACAGGCGGGCCAGCAGGTCCAAGCCGGCCGGCATCGTGGGGTCGTTCGTGCGCGGCAGGACCTGCGAGGTGTAGTAGGCGTCCTGTCGGCGCGCGACCTCGACGATCACGGTGTTGAGGTTCGCGGCCGCGGCGGCGTCCAGGACCCGGTCGATCGAGCGCGGCGACTTCAACGCCTCATCGAACAGGTGCACCCAGGTTCCACGCAGCTGCGGCGCCGGCCCACCGACCGTGGCTTCCTGGTAACGGGCCTCCAGGGCAGCCACCAGCTCGGCGGACAGGACGGCCTGGCCGCCCACCAGCCGGACCAGCGCGGTCGGGGTCAGCCCGCCCAGGCGCAGGTAGCGGTCGGTGCCGTGGCCAGGCCGGTCCCGCTCGGCGTACAGCACGACGCCCCCGCCGGGGCGCGCGGCCGACCACCCCGCGCCGATGGCGTCGACCAGGTGCCGGTCGGCGCCGTTGGCCAGGTGGATGCGACCGTCCACCGGGAACGCGCGCGCCACCGAAGCGGCTGTCTCGAAGCGATCCCCGCCGGACACCCGACGGATCCGGTCACGCCCGACCAGGTCGGCCAGACGCGCCTCCGCTGCGTCGGACACCACGCCGTACCCGCCGACGACCACGACCTGTTCCACCCCGTTCAGAGCGTCGGCGGTGACGTCGGGGACGACGTCGCTGTCGACCAGCAGCAGCGCCGCGCCGGCCCGAGCCGCCGGGGCTCCGGCCACCAGAGCGTCGGCGGGGCGGAAGCCGTTCACGACGAACGCGGTGCCGCCGGCTCGCGCTTCACGTGACACCGCCACGGCGGTCGCGAAGCGGTCCTCGCCCGCGACGCGACGCAGCGTCGCCTGCGGTGCCGCCGCGGCCGCCTCGGCCACGACCGCGTCGCTCACCGCTGCGGGACCGCCGAGGACCAGCACCTCCAGCGGGCGCAGCCGACGCAGTTCGTCGCGGGTGGGGACTGGGAGCGACTGGGGGTCTGTGAGCAGGACCGGGCCGCCGACCGCGTCGGCCAGGACGGTCCCGGCCAGCGCGTCAGGCCAGCCGCCGTGGTCGTCGCCGCGAGCCAGCACCACCGCCGGTGCGACACCGGCGAACGCCGCCTTCGAGGCGCACGCCGAGGTGGCGTACCGGTCTGGCCCAGCGACCCGGTCGACCGCGCGGACGGTGCTGGCCCGCTGAGGGCACTCGCCGGTCGCGCCGACCTGTCCAGCCGCCGCCGTCGTGGACGTGCCGGCGCCCGAGCGGTCGCCGGATCCCAGGAGCAGCGACGGGGATGCCAGCAGTGGCAGGGCCAGCAGCAGGCCGGCGAGCTGTCTGCCCCGACGCACCGAGCGCCTCCAGGTCGGTCGACGCGGCGGATGGTAGAGGCGTCGGCGTGTCGGCGCTCCGAATCGCGCGCGCCACTACGCTCGGCCTCCCGCCAGCCCGGAGACGCACGTGTCGGACCCGACCACGCGAGCGCGCCCCATCGCGGTGCTCGTCTCGGGATCCGGGACCAACCTGATGGCCCTGGTCGATGCGATCGACCGGGACGCGACGTTCGGGGGGCAGGTCGTCGTGGTCGGGAGCGACCGTCCCGGCTGTCTCGGACTGGAACGTGCTCGCCAGCGCGGCATCCTGACCGTGGTCGAGGCCGTCGATGCCCACTCCGACCGGCCGACCTGGGAGCGAGCCCTGGTCGGGCGGCTTCAGCAGCACCGGCCTGACGTGGTGGTCCTCGCCGGATTCATGCGGCTGCTGTCACCGGCCTTCCTCGCTGGTTGGCCGCAGGCGGTCGTCAACGTCCACCCGTCGTTGCTCCCCGCCTTCCCTGGCGCCCACGGCGTCCGAGACGCCCTCGCCCACGGGGTCAAGGTGACCGGCACCACGGTGCACATCGTCGACGAGCACGTCGATCACGGCCCGATCATCGCCCAACGGCCCGTCGAGGTCCGCGAGGACGACGACGTGACCACGCTCCACGAGCGCATCAAGGACGTGGAGCACGACCTGCTGCCGGCCGCCGTGAAGCTGGTCTGCCACGGTCGCGTCCGGATCGAGGGCCGCCGCACCCGGATCCTGCCGGCCGTCGACGCGCGCGCGCTCACGACACTCGATCTGGCCGACGCCGAGAGGATCCCGTGACCACCTCGCCGCAACACCCACCGGTGCGCCGGGCGTTGATCAGCGTGCACGACAAGCGCGGCGTGGCCGAGCTCGCCGCCGGCCTGGCGGAGCTCGGCATCGCGATCGTGTCGACCGGGTCGACCGCGCGACTGATCGCCGCCGCAGGGGTGGCCGTCACCGAGGCGGCAGCCGTGACCGGCTTCCCCGAGTGCCTTGACGGCCGGGTCAAGACGTTGCACCCGCGGCTGCACGCGGGGATCCTCGCCGACCGTTCCAAGCCCGAGCACCTCGCGCAGCTCGACCAGCTCGGGATCGACCCGGTCGACCTCGTCGTCGTCAACCTCTACCCGTTCCGCGAGACGGTCGCGGCCGGCGCGGCCGACGCCGCGGTCGCGGAGATGATCGACATCGGCGGACCGACGCTCGTGCGCGGCGCCGCCAAGAACCACGCCGGGGTCACGGTGGTCGTCGACCCCGACGACTACGACACGGTGCTGCTGAGCCAACTGCGTCACCACGGCGGGCTGGACGCCACGACGCGTCACCAGCTCGCGGCCAAAGCCTTCCGTCACACCGCCGCCTACGACGCGGCCATCGCGGCGTGGTTCCAGCGCGACGAGCCGTTCCCGGTGCAGTACGGGCCCGTCTTCGAGCGGGTCCAGGTGCTGCGGTACGGCGAGAACCCGCACCAACGCGCCGCCTACTACGCCGACTCGTCGCAGGACCGGTGGGGCCTGGCGTCCGCTGTCCAGCACCACGGCAAGGAACTGTCCTACAACAACCTGCTCGACACCGATGCGGCATGGGCGATCGTGAACGAGTTCCCCCGGCCGTGCGTTGCGATCATCAAGCACACCAACCCAGCCGGGGTCGCGCTCGCCGACGACCTTCCGACCGCCTACCAGCGGGCACTGGAAGGTGATCCGGTGTCGGCCTTCGGGGGGATCGTGGCCGCCAACCGCCGGGTCGACGCGGCCACCGCCGAGCTGATCGCCGCGGTGTTCACCGAGGTCGTGGTCGCCCCCGGGTACGACGGCGACGCGTTGGACGTGCTCGGCACCAAGGCGAACCTGCGCGTGCTGGAGATCGTGCGGCCGGCGGTGGCCGTGGTCCGCGACGACCCCGAGCTCCCCGGCGCCCCGCCCGCTGCGGTCCGAAGCATCGCGGGCGGCCTGCTCGTCCAGGACGCCGACGTCGCACCGCCGGCGCGGCACGAGTGGCGGACGGTGAGCAGCGCGACCGCCGACGACGCCACGATGTCGGATCTGAGCTTCGCGTGGACGGTGGCCAAACACGTGAAGTCGAACGCGATCGTCGTCGTCCGCGACCAGCAGGTCGTGGGCATCGGCGCCGGCCAGATGAGCCGCGTTGACGCGGTCCGGCTGGCGGTGGACAAGTCGCGGGATCGCAGCGCCGGTGCGGTGCTGGCCAGCGACGCGTTCTTCCCGTTCCGTGACGGCCCGGACGCCGCCGCCGCAGCCGGGGTCGTGGCGATCATCCAGCCCGGCGGCTCCGTCCGCGACGACGAGGTCGTCGCCGCAGCCGACGAGCACGGCCTCGTGATGGTCCTCACCGGCCGGCGACACTTCCGTCATTGAGCGCCAGGCGGATCACTGCCGAGCCGACCGCTCGCGCCGTTCGCAGCAGCCGCTCACCCGCCCGCGACAGGAGGGACCGTGACCGCCAGAGTGCTCGACGGGCGGGACCTCGCCCAACGCCAACGCGCACGCATCGCCGACGAGGTCGCCGCGCTCGAGCGCGACCACGGCATCACCCCCGGCCTCGCCGCGGTCCTGGTCGGCGACGATCCGGCCTCGAAGGTCTACGTCGACGCCAAGCACCGCGCATGCCAGGCCGTGGGCATCGCCAGCCGGCAGGTCGAGCTCCACTCCGCCACGACCGAGCCGGAGCTGCTGGAGGTGATCGAGCTGCTCAACGCCGACGACGCCATCGACGGGATCCTGGTGCAGCTGCCGCTCCCGCTGAGCATCGGGCCGACCACCATCCAGGAGGCGGTCGACCCGGCCAAGGACGTCGACGCGTTGCATCCCGAGTCGGCGGGGCGGCTGCTGGCCGGCGACCCGACCTTCATGCCCTGTACCCCCTACGGGATCCTGGAGATGCTCCGCGACGCCCAGGTCGACCTGGTCGGCGCACGAGTGGTCGTCGTGGGCCGCTCGATCCTCGTGGGCCGGCCGCTGTCGGTGCTGCTGTCGAGCAAGGGCGTCGACGCGACGGTGGTTCAGACCCACTCGCGCACCAAGGACCTTCCCGGTGAGTGCCGCCGAGCCGATGTGCTGGTCGCGGCGGTGGGGGTCCCACGGCTGGTGCTCGCCGACTGGGTGCGCCCCGGGGCGGTGGTGATCGATGTCGGCATCAACCGGCTCGAAGACGGCAGGCTGGTCGGCGACGTCGACTTCGACCGGGTCAAGGAGGTGGCCGGCGCGATCTCGCCGGTCCCGGGCGGGGTCGGACCGATGACGGTGACGATGCTGCTGCAGAACACGCTCGAGGCGGCCCGGGCGCGGCACGGGCTGCCACGCCGGCCGTGACGCCCCGACGCCGGAGAGACCGTGACGATCTTCGACACGTCCGGTGTCGAGCCGTGCTCCGTCCTGGACCGGATCGAGGTCGACACCGGCGACCGCAGGTGACGATCACGCTGTACGAAGGTCAGGTGACGATCACGCTGTACGAAGGTCACGACCCCCACGCCGCGACGTCGCCTGCATCGAGATCGCCACGCACAAGGCGGTGCGGCTCCACCTACCGGAGGCGTTGGCCGGGCGGGCGATCGCCGACGGGGCTGCCGGCTGACCCGCCAGGTTGACGAGGCCGCGGCGAAAGCCGCCTGGTTACGCTGGCCGCGACACCAACCACACGACAGGAGCGTCGCGATGGCCCGGCCGATCCGGATCGCCGTCACAGGAGCCGCCGGCCAGATCTCCTACGCGCTCCTGCCGCGGATCGCATCGGGAGACATGTTCGGCGGGGTCACGCCGGTCGTCCTGCAACTGGTCGAGATCCCCGCGGCCATGGGTGCACTGCGTGGCGTGGCCATGGAGCTCGAGGACTGCGCCTTGCCGCTCCTGGAGGGGATCGAGCTGAGCGACGACCCTCATGACGGCTTCGACGGTGCCAACGTGGTCCTGCTCCTGGGAGCCAAACCGCGCGGCAAGGGCCAGGAACGCCAGGATCTGATCCGCGAGAACGGGCCGATCTTCGCCGGGCACGGCGAGGCGATCGCGGCCGTGGCCGCCGACGACGTGCGGGTCCTGGTCGTCGGGAACCCGGCGAACACCAACGCGCTGATCGCGCAGTCCAACGCCGAGGGAGTGCCGCCCGAGCGGTTCACCGCCATGACCCGTCTCGACGAGAACCGCGCCACCGCCCAACTGGCGCACAAGGGCGACGTGCCGGTCACCGAGGTAACCCACGTTGCGATCTGGGGCAACCACAGCGCGACGCAGTTCCCCGACTTCGAGCACGCCCGCATCGGCGGACAACCCGCAGCCGACGTGATCAACGACCGCGACTGGCTCGTGGAGACGTTCATCCCCACGGTGCAGGAGCGGGGCGCCGCCATCATCGACGCGCGCGGGCAGTCCTCGGCGATGTCCGCCGCGAACGCCGTGGTCGGCCACATCGGTGACTGGCTCGGCGGGACGCCGACCCCGCACGGCCACTGGGAGTCGATGGCGGTGCTGTCGGACGGCTCGTACGGGGTCGACGAGGGACTGATGTGCAGCTTCCCCGTTCGCGCCGACGGGGATGGCAACTACGACATCGTCGATGACCTCGAACTGTCGGAGTTCGCCCGGGAACGCATCGATCTGTCGGTTGCAGAGCTGCGCGAGGAGCGCGACGTGGTCGCCGACCTGCTCTAGGTCGGCTGTCGGGACGTGCACTAGCGTCACAGGTCGCAACCGGGTACAGGAGCCTGCGTGGACACCGCCGTCCGCCTGCGGACCAACGCCTGGTGGCTCGTCGCGGGCACGCTCGGCATGCTGCTCGCGGCGCTGATCGGACCGCAGGTCGCGGCGCCGGCGCTGGATGTGCGCTGGACGGGCGTCCTGGCGCTTGCGGCGATCGGCGGGATCACCACCGCGGCGGTCGGCCCTCGTCTGCTGCCGCTGGCCGTCGCTCGGGGGCGGCGGTTGCGTCCGTTGACGCAGGGAGCGGCGGTGGGGCTCGTCTCGGCGGCGGTCACCGCCGTGGGGGTGTCGCTGTTCCCCGACGTGCTCGCCCCGGTCGAGATCCGCGTCGGTCACGGCTTCCCCGACCTGCTGTTGGGCGCGCTGCTGTGGGCGGTCCCCGCAGCAGGCGTCGCCGGAGCGGTCCTGGGGCTGGCCGGTTGGGCGGTCGTCGCCCAGCGTGACGCGGTGCGGGCGGCTGTGGGGCTGGTCGGCGGCGCCGGGATCGCGTCGTTGCTGGCGTGGAGCGCCGCCGGTGCGAACCTGCTCGCGTCGACGCTCACGGGCGCGGCCCTCGCGGATGGTTCGGCGGGGGCCGGCCCGGTCGCCGACCGCGCTGCGGCGGTCGTGGCAGCCGGAGCTGGGTGGCCGCTGGCGTGGGCGTCGTGGGGGCTGGCCAGCCTGGGGCTGCTCGCGATCCTGGTGCTCCTCGCCGAGCGCGCGCCCCCGCAGTGGCGGCCGGTCGCGGTCGCGGTCGCATCGGTGGCGGTGGCGGCCGACCTGGTCGCGTTCGCGCTGCTCGGAGCAGCGCTCCCCGCGGTCGCGCCGGCCGCAGCCGAAGGCGCCATCGGGGCGTTCCTGGCGATCGAGTGGACCGCGCTGGCGTTGAGCGGCCTGGGCGGGAACGTGGTCTACGGCGTGGTGGGGCTGGCGCTGGTCCGGACGGCGGGGCGCCGTCTGCACCCGCTGGTGCGGCTGGTGGGCCTCGCGGCGTTCGCCGCCGCCATCGTCAGCGGCGTCGGCCTGGTGGCGGTGCCGCACTGGTTCGGCCCGATCGTCGGCGTGAGCGTCGGCTTGTTCGTCGCGTTCGCCGTCGGGTTCGGCTGGCAGCTGGCGACGTCCCGCCGCACCCAGCCCGCCGCCGAGGCGGCAGTCCGCCGGGCGGTCCGTGCGCTGGTCCCCCTGCACCCGGTCTCGTTCACCGCCCAGCTCGGCCACCTGGTCGCGGTCGAACTGGCTTGTGATCCGTCACGTGTCGCCCCGCTGCTGCCCCCGGGCCTCGTGCCGTCGCGCCGCGACGGGCGGGCGCGGATCATCCTCCTCGGGGCGGTGACCCGACGGGCGCGCATCGCTGGCTTGCCACGGGCGCTGGGGCTGCCGGCCAGCCCCACCGTCGTGCTGCAGGCCGAGGCGGTCGACAACAGCGGTGAGCGCGTGGCGACCTACCTGCGTGGCTGGGCGGACGGCACCTTCGGGGCGGCGGCGATGCACTGGCTGACGGAGCTGCAGCTGTCGCGCGTGGATCTGCAGCTGCGGGCGACCGAACGGCAGTGGCTGGCGCGGGGATCGGCAGGCTCCGTGCGGTTGCAGCTGGAGACCGATTCCACCGCCAGGGGTGTCGACGACGTGGCTCCCGGCGTGGCGGTCGTGGCCCGTGGCGGGCGCCTGGCCGAGGTCCCGGTCCGCATCAGCGGCGCCCAGTCGCGCCCCGCACGGGTGACCGCGCTCGGTGTCCCGTTCCTCGACCGGCTCGGCGCGCAGGTGGTGGGCGCGGCGTTCCTGGGTGACGCGGTGGCGGCCACCGGTCGGGCGCGTTGGCGCTGAGCCGCGTCCGTCGTCGACGCAACCGGTTTCACGCCGGTGACCGACTCAACGGGTCTCGATGTCGATCACGAGCCGCTGGGGGTCGTCGAGGCGCGCGACCCGGTAAGGGCGGACGTCCCGGAGCCCGACGAAGAACTCTTGGCGCCCCTCGAAGAGGACATCGTCGAGGATCTCGACGACCACGTCGGTGTCCGTGGGCCGGAGCCGCTCGGGACCTTGGCGCGGCTGAGCCGGTGCATCGCCGGGGTAGGCGATGTGGGTCAGCGCGATCCTCAACACCGCGTCACCCTCGATCGAGACGGGGTCGCCCGAGCCCTGCGAGCGTGGGTCGTCGTCGTACTCGATGCGCCACCCGACGTCTCCCTGCCCCGCGATCTCGAAGACGAGTCGGTCGAAGGCGTCGTGCCCGCTGACACGGACGTCGGTGACGACCAGCATCGAACCGTCGGGGTCCTGCGTCGCGGCTGCTGTGGTGGCCGGCCCGGGCACCATCGGTGGCGCGTGCGTCCCGGCCGGCGACGGGCCCTGGGTCCCAGACGGGGAGGGCCCATCCGTGGTCGGCGACGGCGACCCCGTGGGTTGTGTCGTGGGTGCTGTCGGGCCCGGCGAGGTGATGGCTTCGTTGGAGCCGTCCCCGTTCCCGCACGCGGACACGGCAACCACGAGGGCGGCGAGGATCAGCGCGCATGTTGGGATTTTCACGGTGAGGTCCTGGCGACGGATCAACCAACCGACGCGACTCGAGGCGCAGCGTCGTGTCCGTCGCATCGGCCCGTCATCGTGCAGTCTGGTGGACGGACGATCTTTCGCCAACCGCGGGGACCTGTGGTTTCCTGACCGTCTGACGACAGGAGATCCTGTGACACGCGTGTTGTCGGGGATCCAGCCGACCGGGGGACTCCACGTCGGCAACTACCTCGGAGCCGTCCGCCGCTGGGTCGAGGACCAGGACCGCGTTGACGGTTTCTTCTGCATCGTCGACCTGCATGCCATGACGGTGCCGCACGATCCGGCACAACTGCGCGAGGACACCTTGCGCCTGGCGGCCACACTGTTCGCCGCCGGACTCGACCCGCGCCGTTCGACGATCTTCCTTCAGAGCCACGTCCCCGCGCACGCGGAGCTGCAGTGGCTGCTGAACTGCGTGGCGTCCATGGGGGAACTGAACCGCATGGTGCAGTGGAAGGAGAAATCGGCGGGGCGGGAGTTCGTCAGCGTTGCGCTGTTCGATTATCCCGTGCTGCAAGCAGCCGACATCCTGCTGTATCAGGCCGACGAGGTCCCCGTGGGCGAGGACCAGCGACAGCACATCGAGCTCACCCGCGACCTCGCCCAGCGCTTCAACCATCGTTTCGGGAGCGTGTTCACGATCCCGAACGCCGCCATCCCCAAGGCCGGGGCGCGGGTGATGGACCTTCAGCTGGTCGACAAGAAGATGTCCAAGTCCCTCGACAGCCCCAAGGGGACGATCAACCTCACCGACACGCCGAAGCAGATCACGCGGAAGGTCATGGCTGCGGTGACCGACAGCGGGAGCGAGATCCGAGCCGCCCCCACCAAGCAGGGCGTCACCAACCTGCTTGACCTCATGAGCGCCGTGACCGGCGAAGACGTCGCGTCGCTGCAGGAACGCTTCGCCGGCCGTGGATACGGGGAGTTCAAGAAGGAAGTCGCCGAAGCGGTGGTCGAGCTGCTACGGCCCGTCCAGGACCGCTACCAGCAGCTGGCCAGCGACCTCGTGCAGCTGCAGGGACTGCTCGCCGTCGGAGCTGACAAAGCTCACGAGGTGGCGTCCGCGACGCTCGCCGCAGCCAAGGACGCCGTCGGGCTGGTCCCCCCGGTCGGCGAGCGGTGGACCGACGTGGCGCTGGCGGCACCCCAGCAGGACACCTCGCCGGCGTGGTGAGCCCGCGTCAGATGTAGCCGCGTAGCGTCGCGGCTTCGGCGACTCGGTCGACCGCGAGCGCGAACGCTGCCTGGCGCGGGGACACCCCCTTCCGCTCGGCGAAGTCACGGACCTCGTGGTACGCGCGCGTGAGCCGCTTGTGCAGCCGGGCGTTGACCTCGTCCTCGTCCCAGCGGAACTCCTGCACGTTCTGCACCCACTCGAAGTAGGAGACGGTCACGCCACCGGCGTTGGCGAGGATGTCCGGGATGATGGTGATCCCGTTGTCAGCCAGGATGCGGTCGGCGGCCGGGGTGGTGGGATGGTTGGCGCCCTCCACCACCAGCTTCGCCTGCACACGGTCGGCGTTGTCGGCGGTGATCACCTCCCCGAGGGCGGCAGGGATCACGATGTCGACGTCGAGCAACAGCACGTCGTCGGGGCGGTCGAGCGGCTCCCCGCCGGGGAAGTTCGCCACGGAACCGCTGTCTCGAACCTCGTCCAGGAGCTTGTCCACGTCCAGGCCGTCACCGTGGAAGACGCCACCGGCGGCGTCGGACACCGCCACGACCCGGTACCCCGCGTCGTGCGCCAGCCGCGCGGCCCACGACCCGACGTTGCCGAAGCCCTGGATCGCCACCGTCAGCGACCCGCTCAGACCCGCGTCGCGGACGGCTTCGTCGGTGAGGGCCACCACCCCACGGCCGGTTGCAGCCTCACGGCCGTAGGAGCCACCCAGCGCGATCGGCTTCCCCGTGACGATCTGCGGGGTGTGACCCATCCTGCGGCCGTACTGGTCCATGATCCACGCCATGACCTGCGCGTTGGTGTTGACGTCCGGAGCCGGGATATCACGGTTGGGGCCGATGATGTGGCTGATCTGGTCGGTGTAGCGCCGCGTCATCCCCTCCCGCTCCCGCGTTGACATCCCCGTGGGATCCACCTCGATCCCGCCCTTGGCGCCTCCGAACGGCAGCTCCACCAGGGCGGTCTTCCACGTCATGAGCGACGCCAGCGCGCGCACCTCCTCGATGTGGGCGCTGGGGTGGTACCGCAGGCCGCCCTTGTACGGCCCGCGCGCACCGTTGTGCTGCACCCGGTAGCCCACGTACAGGTCGACGGCCCCGTCGTCGCGGCGGCCCGGGACCTGCACGCGCAGCTCGCGGTAGGTGCCGCGCAACGCGTCACGGACGGCAGCGCGCAGGCCGACGACGTCCGCGGCCTCCTCGAAGAAGTAGTTGACCGCCTCGAAGGGGGTCATCGCGTCGCGCAGCTCGACCACCGTGGGCTCCCGCTCGGGTGCGCGTCCATGGTGGCAGCCGACCGCCCCGGGCGCATCGCGGCTGATCGGCCGCCAGGGCGGCGTTGCTAGCCTCGTCGCGCCGCCGCAGGAGAAGATCGATGCCGACGCCAACGCCGACCGAATCGGCGCGCATCGACCCGACGCGGCGAGCGCCGAGGAAACAACCGCGCCGCAGCCGCCGCTCCTTCTGGCTGCTGGAGCTGTACCGGTCGGCTCTCGGCAAGAAGTACGTCATGGCGTTGACCGGGATCGTGCTCCTGGCGTTCGTCCTCGCCCACATGATCGGGAACTTCAAGCTGTACGTGGGCGAGGACGAGATGAACCACTACGCGGAGTGGCTCCGGGGGCTGATGGTTCCGGCGCTGCCCGAGACCGTGTTCCTGTGGATGATGCGCTCGGTGCTGATCGCGTCGTTCGTCTTCCACGTCCACGCCAGCTACGCGCTGACGGTGATGAATCGGCGAGCGCGCACGGTCCCGTACCAGTCGAGACGCGACTACGTCGCGGCGAACTTCGCGGCGCGGACCATGCGCTGGAGCGGGGTCATCGTCGGCCTGTTCGTGGTGTTCCACCTCGCCGACCTGACGTGGGGGTTCGCCAACCCCGGGTTCGACCGCGGAGAGGTGTACGACAACGTGGTCGTCAGCTTCTCGCGCTGGCCGGTCTCGCTGTTCTACATCGCGGCCAACATCGCGCTCGCCTACCACATCTACCACGGAGCGTGGAGCCTGTTCCAGAGCATGGGATGGAACGCACCTCGCTTCAACCGCTGGCGGAACGGCTTCGCGGTGACGTTCGCGGTCGTGATCGGCGTCGGTAACGTGTCGTTCCCGATCGCGGTGCTGGGGGGACTCGTGCGATGAGCGAGCAGCCCAGCCGTCCCCCGTCCTCGGAACGTCACCGGCCCGCCGGCCCGATCTCCGAGGACGCCCCGTCCGAGCTGCCGACGCGGTCGCCGGATCAACCGCCGGGGTCGATGTCACAGCCGGGCGCGTCCGGTGATGTGCTCGACGGCAGGATTCCACGCGGACCTCTGCACGACAAGTGGGACAACCACCGGTTCGACATCAAGCTGGTCAACCCGGCGAACAAGCGTCGTTTCACGATCATCGTGGTCGGCACCGGCCTGGCCGGCGCATCCGCTGCCGCGACGTTGGGTGAGCTCGGGTACAACGTCGAGGCCTTCACCTACCACGACTCCCCGCGTCGCGCGCACTCGATCGCGGCGCAGGGCGGCATCAACGCGGCCAAGAACTACCGCAGCGACGGTGACTCGATCTGGCGGTTGTTCTACGACACGGTCAAGGGGGGTGACTACCGCTCGCGTGAAGCGAACGTCTACCGGCTGGCGCAGCTCAGCCTGGAGATCATCGACCAGGCGGTGGCGCAGGGTGTGCCGTTCGCCCGCGAGTACGGCGGGCTGCTGGACACCCGATCGTTCGGTGGCGCCCAGGTGTCGCGGACCTTCTACGCCCGTGGGCAGACCGGTCAGCAGCTGCTGCTGGGCTGCTATCAGGCGATGCTGCGGCAGGTCGACGCCGGCACGGTGAGGCTGCACACCCGTCACGAGATGCTCGACGTGGTCGTGGTGGACGGCCGCGCCGTCGGCGTCGTCGTTCGCGACCTGCTGACCGGCGAGATCACCTCCCACTCCGCACACGCGATCGTCCTGGCCACGGGCGGCTACTCCAATTCCTTCTTCCTGTCCACAAACGCCGTGAACAGCAACGCGACCGCCATCTGGCGGGCGCACAAGAAGGGCGCGCTGTTCGCGAACCCCTGCTTCACCCAGATCCACCCGACCTGCATCCCCCAGTCGGAGGAGTTCCAGTCGAAGCTGACGTTGATGAGCGAGTCGCTCCGCAACGACGGGCGGATCTGGGTCCCGGCGGATCCCGGCGACGACCGGCCACCCAACCAGGTCCCCGCCGACGAACGCGACTACTACCTGGAGCGCATGTACCCGGCGTTCGGCAACCTCGTCCCGCGCGATGTCGCGTCCCGCGCGGCCAAGCGCATGATCGACCAGGAACGCGGGGTCGGTCCGCTCAACAACGGCGTCTACCTCGACTTCGGCGACGCCATCGGGCGTCTGGGGCGCGACACGATCGCCGACCGCTACGGCAACCTCTTCCAGATGTACGAGCGCATCACCGGTGACGACCCCTACCAGGTCCCGATGCGGATCTACCCGGCGCCCCACTACACCATGGGCGGCCTGTGGGTCGACTACAACCTGTCGACCACGGTCCCGGGTCTGTACGCGATCGGTGAGGCGAATTTCTCCGACCACGGTGCCAACCGGCTGGGTGCCAGCGCACTGATGCAGGGCCTGGCCGACGGTTACTTCATCATCCCGACCACGATCGGGGACTACCTCGCACCGCTGCTGGGAGAGGCCCCCGTCCCAACCGACCATCCCGAGTTCGAGCGGTCCGAACGGGCGATCCGCGACCAGATCGACCGGTTCATCGCGCTCAAGGGCACCCGTTCGGCGGCGTGGTTCCACCGGGAGCTCGGCCGGATCGTGTGGGAGCACTGCGGGATGATGCGCAGCCGCCCCGGCTTGGAGAAGGGGGTCGCGGAGATCCGGGGACTGCGCGACGAGTTCCGCAACGACCTGCGGGTGCTCCCCCAGACCAGCGAGACCCTCAACCAGGCGCTGGAGCGGGCGGGGCGGGTCGCCGATTTCTTCGAGCTCGCCGAGCTGATGTGCATCGACGCGCTGCACCGCGACGAGTCCGCAGGCGGGCATTTCCGCGAGGAGTACCAGACGGAGAATGGCGAGCCGCAGCGTCGCGACGACGACTTCTCCTACGTCGCCGCATGGGCGTTCAACCGGGTCGGGGAATGGGACCTGCTCAAGGAGGATCTGACCTTCGAGTACGTCGAGCTCAAGACGAGGACCTACGAGTGACCGAGCCCGGTGCCAGCAAGAGCCCTGCAGCCAGCGACGGGATGCGGATCACCGTGCGCGTGTGGCGCCAGACCGGTCCCTCCGCCCCGGGGCGGTTCGAGACGTACGTGGCCGACCGAGTCAGCGGCGAGATGTCGTTCCTGGAGATGCTCGATCAGATCAACGAGGAGCTGATCAGCGACGGCGACGAGCCCATCGCCTTCGACAGCGACTGTCGGGAGGGGATCTGCGGGTCCTGCGGCATGATGATCAACGGGCGGGCGCATGGCCCCTTGACCGCCACGGCGACCTGCCAGCTGCACATGCGTCACTTCCGCGACGGCGACGAGATCGTCGTCGAACCGTGGCGGGCGTCGGCGTTCCCGGTGATCAAGGACCTGGTGGTCAACCGCAGTTCCCTGGACCGGATCATCGAGGCCGGCGGCTACGTCTCGGTGAACACCGGCTCGGCGCCGGACGCGAACCTCATCCCGATCCCCAAGGACGTCGCCGACCGGGCCTTCGACGCGGCTGCGTGCATCGGGTGCGGGGCGTGCGTGGCCGCGTGCCCCAACGGCGCTGCACAGCTTTTCACCGCCTCCAAGGTGGCACACCTCGACATGCTCCCGCAGGGTCAGGCCGAGCGGTACTCGCGTGCGGCCGACATGGTCGACGTGATGGAGCAGTACTTCGGGTCGTGCACCAACTTCGCCGAGTGCGAGGCGGCGTGCCCCAAGGCGATCTCGATCGACTTCATCGCGATGATGAACCGCGACTACCTCAAGGCACAGTTCCACATCCGCCGCAAGCGCCAGGTGTGACCACCAGCGCGCAGCTCGCCCAGGCCGCACAGGCCTGGCTCGACACGCTCGATGACACGCGCCGACAACAGGCGAGCAGGCCGTTCGACGACGCCCGCCGGCAGTGGGCGTACACGCCGGGCCGCAGGGACGGGGTGGCGTTCGCCGGCATGCCGCGTGATCAGGCCAAGGCTGCGCACCGGCTCCTGGCCAGCGTGCTCCGCCCCCACGTCCACGCGCAGGTGGCCGCGATCATGGGACTCGAGGACGTGCTCGACGGCTTGGAGGGTGGGCGGCGGGACCGTCACGCCGGCGACTACTGGATGATCGTGCACGGCGAGCCGGGGGCCACCGCGTGGGGCTGGCGGTTGGAGGGCCATCACGTGTCGCTCAACGTCACCGTGGCGGCGGGCGATGTGCGCTGCGAACCGCTGTTCCTGGGCGCCAACCCGGCACGGCTCGCCGCCCCTGGCGGGACGGTGTTGGCGCCGCTCGGCCGCGAGGAGGAGCTCGGGTTCGCGTTGCTGTGGGCCCTGCCACCGGGCCGACGCGATCAGGCCTGGGTCTCGATGGACGCGCCCGGGGACGTCCTCACCGATGCGGCGGCGCAGCTGGACGGCAGCGTCGACGCGCAGGGTGTGGCGCTGGGGGCGTTGGTCGGTGAGGCCGACCGCCTCGCCGACACCCTCCTCGAGGTGTACCTCGAGCGGACGACCGGCGGAGACGACACGCGACGTGACCGGATCACCGCCGGACGGGATCAGCTGCGGTTCGCGTGGGCCGGCGGCGACCAGCCCGGCCAGCCCCACTACTACCGGCTGCAAGGGTCCCGGCTGCTGATCGAGCTGGACAACACTCAGAACGACGCCAACCACGTCCACACGGTCTGCCGGGATCCCCTCGGTGACTTCGGGGACGACCTGCTCCGCGCGCATATCCGAGCCGGACAGACCCCCGACGACGCGTGAATTACGCTGGCGGTATGAGCGACGTGCCACCGCGTCAGGCCGCAAGCGGGTTCGACGTTCCGGTGGTGTACGGACCCCGACACCCGGAGGCCTTCGATCCCGGACGGGATCTGGGCAGCCCGGGCGAGTACCCCTACACGCGTGGTCCGTACGCCACGATGTACCGCGGGCGGCCGTGGACGATCCGCCAGTACGCCGGGTTCGGGACCGCTGAGGAGACCAACCGCCGCTACCAGTACCTGCTCGAGCAGGGCACCACCGGCCTGTCGGTGGCCTTCGACCTGCCCACGCAGATGGGTCTGGACTCCGACCATCCCCGCGCCGACGGGGAGGTCGGCAAGGTCGGTGTTGCGATCGATTCGCTGGCGGACATGCGGCTGCTGTTCGACGGCATTCCGCTGGGCGACGTGTCGACCTCGATGACGATCAACGCCCCGGCGGCGCTGCTGCTGCTCCTCTACGAGCTCGTCGCCGAGGAGCAGGGCGTCGAGCCGGTGAAGCTCCGCGGCACCATCCAGAACGACGTCCTCAAGGAGTACATCGCCCGCGGGACCTACATCTACCCGCCCCGACCCAGCCTGCGGCTGGTCAGCGACACGTTCGCGTACTGCGCGGAGCACCTGCCACAGTTCCACACCATCTCGATCTCGGGCTACCACATCGGTGAGGCCGGGGCGACGCCCGTGCAGGAGATCGCCTTCACCCTGGCCAACGCCATCGCGTACGTGCAGGCTGCGATCGACGCGGGCCTGGACGTGGACACGTTCGCCCCGCGGCTGAGCTTCTTCTTCGTGGCCCGCACCAACCTGCTGGAAGAGATCGCCAAGTTCCGTGCTGCACGGCGTCTGTACGCGCGCATCATGAAGGAGCGGTTCGGTGCGCGCAGTGACCGGTCGATGCAGCTGCGATTCCACACGCAGACCGCCGGGGTGCAGCTGGCCGCCCAGCAGGCGGACGTGAACCTGATCCGCGTGACGATCCAGGCGCTCGCCGCGGCACTGGGCGGGACGCAGTCGCTGCACACCAACTCCTACGACGAGGCGCTGTCACTGCCCAGCGAGCATGCCGCCACGCTCGCGGTCCGCACCCAGCAGGTCCTGCAGCACGAGACCGACGTCACCGCGACCGTCGATCCGCTGGCGGGCGCGTACGCCGTGGAGGCCATGACCGATCAGGTGGAGGAGCTGGCCCGGGACTACCTGTCCCGCATCGAACAGCTCGGAGGTGCGGTCGAGGCGATCGAAGCCGGCTTCCAGAAGCGCGAGATCGAGCGTGCCGCCTACGAGCTGCAGCAGCGCATCGAACGCCAGGACCAGGTCGTCGTCGGGGTGAACCGCTACCAGACCGACGACGACGTCGACGTCGAGCTGCAGCGGGGCGACCCGCACGCGATCGCCCGACAGCTACAACGCACGCGCCGGCTGCGTCAGGAGCGCGATCAGGACGCCGTCGACGACGCGTTGGAGCAGGTACGCAAGATCGCACGTGGTGACCGCAACCTGCTCCCACCGATCAAGCAGGCGTTGCGGCTGCTGGCGACGGTCGGCGAGGTCTGCGACGTGCTCCGCGACGAGTTCGGCACGTACGTCCCACACGAGACGATCTAGGCCCCCGACGACAGCGCGCCGGTCGGTCGCACCACCGACCTGGGTTACCGTGCGGCCATGGTGCAACACCAGCGGATCGTGATCCTCGGCGGTGGGCCGGGTGGGTACGAGGCGGCACTCGTCGCCGCGGAGCTCGGCGCGGACGTCACGGTCGTGACCGACGAAGGGCTCGGCGGCAACTGCGTGCTGTGGGACTGTGTCCCGTCGAAGACGCTGATCGTCTCCGCCGAGGCGATGGGGTGGATCTCAGCCGCGGCCGAGCTCGGTGTTCGTGTTCCCGAGGCTCGCGAACTCGACCGCACCTACGTCGATTACCCGGCTGTTGCCCGGCGCGTGATGGCCCTGGCCCACAATCAGTCACGCGACATCGAGCAGAAGGTCGTCGCCAGCGGGGCGGTGATCGTCCGCGGCTGGGGACGCCTCACCGGCCCTCACGAGGTCTCGGTCGAGCTCACGGCCGGGGTGACCCGCACGCTTCGCGCCGACGTCCTGCTGATCGCCACCGGGTCGACGCCGCGCATCCTGCCGTTCTTCGAGCCCGACGGTGACCGGGTGCTGACCGCCAAGGACGTCTACGGGTTGCACGAGGTCCCCGAGCGGCTGATCGTGGTGGGGTCGGGTGCGACCGGTGCGGAGTTCGCCCACGCGTTCGTGCGGTTCGGATCGGACGTCGTCCTGGTGTCCTCGCGGGAGCTGATCCTGCCCACGGAGGATCCCGACGCTGCTCAGGTCATCGAGGAGGTCTTCGAGCGGCGCGGGATGACCATCCTGCGCAAGGTCCGCGCCGTGTCGTGTGAGCGGACCTCCGCCGGGGTGGTGGTCGGGTTGGGCGATGGCGATCACGTCGAGGGCAGTCACGTCCTGTTCACCGTCGGACAGATCTCGCGGTCCCGCGGGATCGGGCTCGAACAGGCCGGGGTGCGGATCGCCGAGTGGGGGGGGATCGAGGTCGACGGGGTTTCACGCACCAACGTGCCGTGGATCTACGCCGCCGGGGACGTGGTCGGCCGGGTCATGCTCGCCAACGTGGCTGCGATGCAGGGGCGGGTGGCGATGTGGCACGCGCTGGGGCAGGCGGTCTCGCCCATCCGCTGGGATGCGACCACGTCGACCATCTTCACCGACCCCGAGGTGGCCACGACCGGGTACACGGAGGCGGATTGCCGTCAGCGGGACCTGCCGTTCCGTTCCACGAGGTTGGATTTCTCGGGCAACCCTCGGGCGAAGATGGCGGCTCGCACGGACGGCTTCGTGAAGGTCGTGGCGATGCCCGGCTCCGGGACCGTCCTCGGTGGGGTGGTGGTCAGCGATGCCGCATCCGACCTGATCCAGCCACTGGCTGTCGCGGTCGAGAACCGGTTGACGGTCTTGCAGCTGGCTCGGACGTCGACCGTCTACCCGTCCATGGCCGGGTCCGTGTCGGAGGCGGCGCGGCTGCTGATGTCCGACTGACACGACGTGTCGAGCGGGCGCCGGTGGCCTTCGGCGGGCGGCGCCTGGCTGCCCGGCCGGGACGCGCCGCTAGGCTGCCTTGTTGTCGCTTCAGCCAACGGCGACGGCTCGTTCCCACGCAGTCATCAACGGAGGCACGCAGGAGGCAGTCATGGCGGAGGAGGGGCGGCGTCCGCCCTGGCGTGGCATCACGCTCAGTATCGGTGCGGTGTTGCTGATCGCCGCTGTGGTGGCGACCTTCTGGCCGGAGAAGCCACCGTTCCTGATCGAGAACTGGCACGTCGCCGGGGTCGACGGCTCGGAGAACGCCGTCATGCGCGCGGCCAGCGATACCAGCCAGGGTTTCGTCGCGGTCGGCCACCGCCTGGTGGACGGACGTCAGGAGGCCGCGGTGTGGCTGAGCACTGACGGCCACCACTGGCGCGAGGCGGACACCGGTCCGTTCAGTGCGCAGCGCCTCGGCGAGGACGCCAACATCGAGCTCACCGCGGTGGGGTTCGGACAGCAGGACGTGCTGGCCGCCGGTCGTGAGTGGACCGATGAGGAGTCGGTCGTGGCGATCTGGCACTCCCCCGACAACGGCGAGACCTGGGACCGCCTGCCGCACGACCCGGACGTGTTCGGGCCGGGCGAGATCACCGCGATCACCTCCCGCGGCCAGGGCCGCTGGGTGGCGGTCGGCGAGATCCGCGACCCCGACCGGACGGTCGGGCAGGTATGGCGCTCGCCCGACGCCTTCCTGTGGGAGCGGATCGTCCCGCCCGTCGTCGCCGACGACGCTCACCAGCGGCTGTTGACGGTCACCGCCGGTGGGCCGGGCGTGGTCGTGGGCGGTGCGTCCGAGGATCCCGGAACGGCCGGCACCACGGTCGTGCACACCCCGGTGTGGACCTCCCAAGACGGCCGCCAGTGGAAGCAGGTGTCCAATCAGGATGAGCCGATCTTCCCCGCCGACACCGTCATCCGGGGGATAACGACAGGCGCACAAGCGACGCTGATCGCGGTCGCCGACATCGGCCCGCCCGACGCCCAGACCGTGGCGGCGTTCCGGTCCCTCGACAAGGAGGCCAGCAAGTGGCACACCAGCCACGAGATCCCCACCGAGGAGCAGCACGCCAGCATGGGCGGCATCGTGGCGGGCCCGGAAGGGTTCCTGGTGGCGGCCGGTGCGCTGGGCTCAGGTGACAGCCGGCGGGCGGCGGTGTGGCTGTCGAACAAGGGCGTCAAGTGGGAGCTGGTTCACGGGTCCGCGTTCGAGGAGGTCACCGGCGCCCGGGCTCTGGCCGTCACGTCGTTGGGCTCGCGCGTGGCCGTCGTCGGCATGGCCGGCGACGAAGCCTCCCCGCGGGCGGTCGCGTGGGTGCACGGGCCCCCTTCGTGAGCGGCCCGCTCGGCGACGAGCAGGTCCTCGCTCAGCCGGCGGCTTCGGCGACGTCCGCCTCGTCGTCGGGCGGCGCCGGCGTGTCCCCGATCCGCGCGAGGACCGCGCCCGACGGGACCGTGTCCCCGGGGAAGAACCGCAGGTCGTGCACAACCCCGTCGCGGTGGGCGATGACGTGGTTCTCCATCTTCATGGCCTCGAGCACCGCGACCAGGTCACCGGCGGCCACCGTGTCGCCCTCGGCGGCGGCGTAGGTCACCAGAGTCCCCTGCATCGGGGCCACCACGTCCGCCCCGCCGGCGCTGACCTGGCCGCCACCGACCCCCGACGCGCGGCGGCGGACCCGATCCGACACGGACGGCTCCCCGGAGCCGGCCGGGTCCCCCAGGTCCCCGAAGACGGTCACCTCCAAGCGGCGACCATCCACCTCCACCGTGATCGTGCGGCCGGCGGCAGTGGGCTCCTGGGTGGCGGCCACCGCCTCGTGCCGCTCGAGGGTCGACAGGTCCCACTCGTGCTCGACCGACACGGTCGAGTGGGTCGCCTTGACGAAGTCGTGGTGCTCGAGTGCGAGACGGTGGAAGGGCGCCACGGTGGGGACCCCCTCGACGACCAGCTCGTCCAGGGCCCGCAGCATCCGTCGGCGGGCCTCCTCGCGGTCCCCGCCCCACACGATCAGCTTCCCGATCATCGAGTCGTAGAGCCGCGGGATCTCCCAGCCCTGTTCGACGCCTCCGTCGAAGCGGACCCACGGCCCCTGCGGCAGCGCCAGACGGGTGATCCGCCCCGGACCGGGTGAGAACCCCTCCCCGGGATCCTCGGCGTTGAGCCGCACCTCGATGGCGTGTCCCCGGATCGAGACGTCGTCCTGGGTCAGGCCCATCCCGTCACCGGCGGCGATGCGTAGCTGCGCGTGGACCAGGTCCACGCCGGTGACGAACTCGGTGACGGGGTGCTCGACCTGCAGCCGCGTGTTCATCTCCAGGAAGTAGAAGTCGTGACCGTTGTTGGCCAGGAGGAACTCGCACGTCCCGGCGTTGTGGTAGCCCACCTGCTGGGCGATCCTCACCGCAGCCGCCCCCAGACGCTGGCGCAGTGCGTCCGACACGCCGGGGGCCGGGGCTTCCTCGATCAGCTTCTGGTGGCGGCGCTGCAGCGAGCAGTCACGCTCGCCGAGGTGGATCACCGTCCCGTCCAGATCGCCCAGTACCTGCACCTCGACGTGGCGGGGCCGTTCCAGGTACCGCTCGAGGTACACCTCGCCGCGGCCGAACGCCGCCTGGGCCTCACGCGACGCCGACGCGACCGCGTCGCGCAGCTCCGGTTCGGATCGCACGACCCGCATCCCTCGACCGCCCCCGCCGAACGCGGCCTTCACCGCCACCGGGTAGCCGTGGTCGTCGGCGAACGCGACGGCGGCAGCGATGTCGGTGAGCGGTTCGGGGGTGCCCGGCACGACCGGAGCGTCCGCGGCCAGTGCCGCCCGGCGCGCCGAGAGCTTGTCGCCCATCCGGCGGATCGACCGTGGAGATGGTCCCACGAACACGAACCCCGCGGCCTGGACCGCCTCGGCGAAGTCGGCGTTCTCGCTGAAGAAGCCGTAACCTGGGTGGATCGCGTCGACGTCGGCCCGCTCCGCCACGTCGAGGAGCTTCTCGGTGGCCAGGTAGGAGTCCGCGGCCGAGGCGGGACCGACCAGGAACGCTTCGTCGGCGTAGCGCACGTGGAGCGCGTCGCGGTCCGCCTCGCTGTAGACGGCGACCGTGCGGACGCCGAGCTCGCGGCAGGCGCGCATCACCCGCACGGCGATCTCGCCGCGGTTGGCCACGAGGACGGCGTCGAACACCTGACACGGACCTTCCGGGATGGCGCACGGACTCGAGACGCCATCGTAACCAGCGGCCCGGCGCATGCTCGACGCCGGCCCGAGCCCGTCACGCTACCGCCGAGCGGCTGTTCCCCAGGTTTGCACGCCAGGGCGCCAACCGCGACCATGTCGGCTCCCGGCCCCGTCCGTCCAGGAGATCCCCGTGTTGCGTCCGCTCGCCTTGCTCCTCGCCGTCCTGATGGCCGTCGCGCTCGCCGGTTGCGGCGGAGGCGGAGGTGAGACCGCCGACGCCGACGCGACCGTCGCTGCGGTGCGGGAGTTCGACTTCGAACCCGACAACGTCAGCGTCCAAGCCGGTGAGGTCAGCGTCGCACTGGACAACCGCACCCAGCAACGACACACCTTCGTGATCGAGGGCCGCGAGGACGACCTCAAGCTGTCGGCCAACGCGGGGGAGACCGATGCCGGCTCGATCGAGCTGCAGCCGGGGACCTACACCTTCTACTGCGACGTGCCGGGCCACCGTCCCGCCGGCATGGAGGGCACCCTCACCGTCGGATAGCCTCGCTCGTCCGACGGATCAAGGAGATCCCCGTGCACCGCTCGCTGGCGCCGCTCGCGGTCGCCGCTGCGGCCGTCCTCGTTGTGGCCTCCTGTGGGGGGGCGCCCGATGAGCTGAAGAACGCTGAAGCGCTGGAGTGTCCCAGCGGGAGCGACTGCTACGACCCGCCCAAGCCGATCGGCCCCGGTGGGGAGATCGTCGCCGACGGTGGCGAGTTCTTCTTCGAGCTCACCACGGCGAACGCGGTCGAGGGCTCCATCAAGGTCACCTTCCACAACGTCGGGTCGGCCGAGCACAACTTCACGATCGACGAGGCCTTCGGAGACGTCAACTCCGTCCCCCCGCAGGGCAACACCCCTCCCGGTGGGACCGACGAGGCGACCCTCGAGCTGTTCGCCGGGACCTGGACCTACTACTGCTCGGTGCCCGGTCATCGTGAGGCGGGCATGGAGGGGACCCTGACCGTCGAGATGGCCGACCAGTCCGCCGCCGGCGGCGAGGCGGGAACCCCGACGCAGCCGGTGGACGCGGGGGGGACCGAGGCGGAGCCGGCGGGCGAGGAAGGCGCTGCCACCCCCGGTGAGGAAGGTGCGTCGCCGCAGCCCACGCAGGACCCGGCCACCTCCCAGCCAGAAGGTCCCGAGCCGGTGCCGCAGCAGACGGACTAGGCCTCGGACGAGGCCAGGACGAGGCCAGACGAGGCCGGACGGGGAGCCGAAGCGTCAGCCGACGCCCCGCCTCGCCGGGCGGACAGGTCGCAGGCGCTGACGACCGGCGCCCCGCCGACACCTTCGAGGAGAGCAGCTCGGCGCCAACCCGCGACCTGATCGGCCCGGGGCGGGCGCCGACCGATCACCATCAGGGCGGCGACGACCGCGGCGACCTCCGCGTCGATGGGTCGTCCGCGCCGCAGACGGAGCGCCGGTCGACTCACAGTGGGATGTTGCCGTGCTTCCGCGATGGCCGCGGGACCCGCTTGCTCAGCGTCAGGTGCAGGGCCCGCACGAGCTCCGCCCGTGTGCGCGACGGCTCGATCACGGCGTCGACGTAGCCGCGCTCGGCCGCTTTCCACGGGTTGGCCAGTTCGCGGTTGTACTCGTCCACGAGCTCGGCGCGACGAGCGTCCGGGTCGTCAGCCTCGGCCAGCTCGCGGCGGAACAGGATGTTGACGGCCCCCTGCGGCCCCATCACCGCGACCTCTGCGGTGGGCCAGGCCAGGTTGACGTCGGCGCCCAGATGCTTGGAGCCCATGACGTCGTACGCGCCGCCGTAGGCCTTGCGCGTGATCACCGTCAGCTTCGGCACGGTCGCTTCGGAGTAGGCGTACAGCAGCTTCGCTCCGTGGCGGATGATCCCGCCGTGCTCCTGTTCGACGCCCGGTAGGAACCCGGGCACGTCGGTGAACGTCAGGAGCGGGACGTTGAAGGCGTCGCAGGTGCGCACGAACCGGGCGCCCTTCTCGGAGCTGTCGATGTCCAGGACCCCGGCGAGGTGCTGGGGCTGGTTGCCCACGACGCCGACGACGTGACCGTCGAGCCGCGCGAAACCGACCACGATGTTGGCTGCGTAGTGCCGGTGGACCTCGAAGAACTCCTGGCCGTCGACGATCCTGGCGATCACGTCGCGCATGTCGTAGGGCTGGTTCGGCGAGTCGGGGATGAACGTGTCCAGCTCGGGGATCTCGCGCCGCGGGTCGTCGCCGAGGTCCAGCAGCGGTGGCGTCTCGAGGTTGTTGCTCGGCAGGAACGACAGCAGGTACTTGATGTCGTCCAGGCAGGATCCCTCGTCGGGGGACGCGAAGTGCGCGACACCGGACCGGGCGGCGTGGGCCATGGCCCCACCCAGCTCCTCCATGGTCACCTCCTCACCGGTGACCGTGTGGATGACGTTGGGACCGGTGATGAACATGTGTGCGGTGTCCTGCACCATGAACACGAAATCGGTGATCGCCGGTGAGTACACCGCCCCGCCGGCGCACGGGCCCATGATCGCGCTGATCTGCGGGATGACCCCCGACGCGGCGACGTTGCGGTGGAAGATGTCGCCGTAGCCACCCAGCGAGACGACGCCCTCCTGGATACGGGCCCCGCCGGAGTCGTTCAGGCCGATCACCGGGCAGCCGACGTCCAGAGCGAGGTCCATCACCTTGACGACCTTCTCGGCGAAGACCTCCCCGAGCGAGCCGCCGAAGACGGTGAAGTCCTGACTGAAGACGCATACCTGGCGGCCGTCGATCGTGCCGTACCCGGTCACCACCCCGTCGCCGAGAGGATGGTGCTCGTCCATACCGAAGGCGTGGGAGCGGTGCACCGCGAACATGTCGGTCTCGACGAAGCTCCCCGGATCGAGGAGGAGGTCGATGCGTTCCCGTGCGGTGTGCTTGCCCTTGGCGTGCTGCTTGTCGATGGCTGGCGTGCCACCGGCGGTCAGGGCCAGGTCGCGGCGGCGACGGAGCTCCTCGAGCTTCTCCTTGGTGGTGGGTTGCGGCACGGGACGTCCTCGGGTCGGTCGCGTGGCGACGCCGCGCCACGCAGGCCATGCTGACGTCACCGACCGGAGCGTAGTCGCCATGCCTTTCCCCCCCACGCCCCGGCTGGAGGCGTTGCTGAACGGTCCCGGCCGCTGGTGTCGTCTGGAGCACCTCCACGAGACCCCCTCCACCAACACCGTCGTGGTGCAGCGGGCCCACCGCGGGGCGCCCGCCGGCCTCGTCGTGGTCGCTGACCGACAGACGGCCGGCCGGGGTCGGCGGGGGCGCCGCTGGGAGGACCGCCCGGGTGGCTCGCTGTTGACCAGCGTGCTGGTGGATGTTGCCGGCGCGCAGGCAGGGCTCCTGCCGTTCGCAGCGGGGCTCGCGGTCGCCGACGCGATCGCGGCAGCCGGTGCCTCACCCCGCCTCAAGTGGCCCAACGACGTCCTCCTCGACGACCGCAAGTGCGCCGGGATCCTGATTGAGGCGGTCCCCGGACCGACCGGCGAGCTCCGGTTCGTCGTCGGCGTCGGCGTCAACGTCGACTGGCGTGGCACGCCCCGCGACGGCGAGGCCGCCCGGTGGGTCTCGATCGCGGAAGCCACGCGCCGGCCGGTGGACCGCTGGGGGCTTCTGGCGGACCTGCTCGAGTCGTTCGATCGCTGGTTGGAGGAGCCGCCGTCGACGCTGCGCCCCGCGTTCCGCCAACGCTGCGCCACCATCGGGTCGCGGGTGCGGGTGACCCTGGCCGACCGGGTCGTCGTGGCGGAGGCTGTCGATGTCGACGACAGCGGAGGGCTGGTGCTGCGCACGGCCGAGACGACCGTCACCGTGAGGGCCGGCGACGTCGAACACCTCCGCCGCGAGGACAGCCCCGGAGGAACTCAGTAGTTTGCTGCTGGTCGTCCCACCGGAGCGCGCGTGGCGATCTCCTTCGCGCTGACCCCCGAGCAAGAGGAGTTCCGCCGCGTGGTGCGGTCGTTCGCTGAAGCCGTCATCGCCCCGGCGGCGGCCGAGTTCAACTCCGCCAGCGAGTTCCCGGTCGACATCGTGCGCCAGATGGGCGACATGGGGCTGTTCGGCATCCCCTTCCCTGAGGAGTACGGGGGGATGGGCGGCGACTTCCTCACCCTGTGCCTGGCGATCGAGGAGATCGGCCGCGTCGACCAGTCACTGGGCATCACGCTCGAGGCGGCCGTCGGGCTGGGCGCCGAGCCGATCCGGCGGTTCGGCACCGACGCACAGCGCCGCCGTTGGCTCCCGGCGCTCGCACGGGGACAGGCGCTGGCCGGGTTCGGATTGACCGAGCCGGGCGGTGGCTCGGACCTTCGGCGGGCCACCACCACACGAGCCCGGCTCGAGGACGGCGAGTGGGTCATCGACGGCCGGAAGGCGTTCATCACCAACGCAGGCACGCCGTTGACGTCCCTGTGCACGGTCACCGCCCGCACCGGGCAGGACGAGATCTCGTGTCTGGTGATCCCCGTCGACACCCCCGGGTTCAGCGTCTCACCGCCCTACCGCAAGGTCGGCTGGCACGCCTCGGACACCCGCGAGGTGATCCTCGACGGGGTCCGCGTCCCCCAGGACCACCTCCTCGGGGAGCGGGGTCGCGGACTGGCCCAGCTCCTGGCCGTCCTCGACGACGGCCGGATCGCGATGAGCGCGCTGGCGGTCGGTCTGATCCAGGGTTGTGTCGACGAGTGCAGCGCCTACGCCCGCCAGCGCGAGGCGTACGGCCGGCCGATCGCCGAACTGCAGGCGGTGGCATTCACGATCGCCGACCTCGAGGTCGCCGCCCAGACCGCCCGTGCGATGTACTGGCACGCCGCGTGGCGGAAGCTTCAGGGGTCGCCGTACAGCCACGAGGCGTCGATCGCGAAGCTGTACGCATCCGAGCAGGCGGTGACGGCCGCCCGGGCGGCCTGCCAGGTCTTCGGCGGGTACGGGTACATGACGGAGTACCGCGTCGGGCGGTTCTACCAGGACGCGAAGGTGCTCGAGATCGGCGAGGGGACCTCCGAGGTGCAGCGGCTGCTGATCGCCCGTCACCTGGGCCTGCTGTGATCAGCCGGTAGCTTCGCCCGAGCATGCCCGAGAAGTACACCAGCCTGATCGCACTGGTCGTCGACCGCCCGGTCGAGGACGTCGGTGCGGTGGTCGACGCGGCCCGTGACGCCGGCGACGTCGACCGCAACGCGCCCGTGGGCACCGCCGCGGAGGCCCAGGAGGTCGCCTGGGGCGGCCGGATGGGCAAGGCGGTGGTCCGCGCGGTGGAAGGCCAGGATGGTGCCCCGATGCTCCGCGCCGAGGCCTACATCGGGGCGGAGGGGATCCGCAACGGGATGCGCCGCCACGCCCAGCTGCTCCTGTCGTTGGCCCGCCAGCTCGGGGACCGCGTCCGTGGCGTGCGTGACCTGTCGGCCGCGCAGGACCACGAGCCGGGGTGGTTGGCGCGCGTCGCCGGCGGCGACATGCAGGTCTCCGACGCGATCCACGTGCACGCCGAAGGCCGGGGCACCCACTGGGTGCACTCACACGGCGCAGCCCGCTTCGACATCCCCGACCTGGAGCTGTACGGGGTGAACCGCCCACAGCTGGCAGCCGCCGAGCAGCTGATCCGCCACGTGCACGACCAGCTGCTGCGTGCCGGGCTCCGGGTGGACCTGACCATGCCCGACGGCGCCCGCATGTACCTGGTCCCGGTCCTGGAAGCATGGTCGAAGCTGCCGATGGACTGGCCCGGCGTGGGCCGCGCCGACGAGAGCCGTCCCGGTCACGACGGGCCGCGCGCCACCCTGTCGGTGCTGCACAAGCGCCGGTTCGGCCGGTACCGCAAGGACATCAAGGGTGTGGTCAAGCGTCTGGCGAGCGAACGCTGACCGTCAGCGGCGGCTCGCTTCGTGCAGTGGCGACTCGGCGGGGACTCCACCGAGGTAGCTGACGATCAGCGCCGCGCGGACCTTGCCCTCGACCGCCTCGAAGACGTGTGCGCGGTCGGCGGCGAACGAGATGTAGTCGCCGGGGCGCAGCTCGGTGGGGGCCTCGGCGGGTCCGACCTTCAGGACGCCCTCGTACACCAGCACGCGTTCGGTCGTCCCGCTGCCGTGCGGGGTGTACTCGATGCGCATCCCCTGTTCGTAGCGAAGGTCGTAGACCTCGACCGCACCGTGCGGGACGAACGCGTCGATCGGGACGTCGTCGGTCCCCGGCCGCTCCGCGTCGCCGGCTCGGATCACATGGAACGGGGGGCCCTCGCGCTCCAGAAGCAGATCGCGTACCGGAACCCGTAACGCCGCGCCGAGGGCCGTCAACGTCGACACGGTCGGGTTGCCGCTGCCGGCCTCGAGCGACGACAGGGTCGCCTTGGCCACCTTGGAACGTCGAGCCAGCGCCGACAGCGACAGCCCCTGGGCGTTTCGCAGCCGTCGGATGTTCGATCCGATTTGAACCGATGGATCGTTCACGTCCCCACCGCATGGTGTCCCTGTCGCGACCAGGATACGCGAATTTCGTGGTGGACGGTCCGTTCGGGCAGATCGTTCGCTTCTGCGCTCACGCGATCTCCGGTTCGTGCCAGCCTTCGTCGCCCACGGGGCGGGTGTCGCCGCTGATCGCGCGCAGCGCCGGGGCGCCCTCCTCGGGGCCGATCGCCAGGATCCGGTCGCCGACCTGTAGCCGCCGCGAGGAACGCGGCCGGTACACCCAGCGGCTCTCGCGTTCGACCGCCAGCACCTCCATCCCGATCTCCGTCTGCAATCTCAAGTCAGCCAAGGTGCGCTCCTCGGCCGCCGATCCGGGCGCCACGACCGCTTCGGCCACGATCTCGTCGGCTTCGGACAGCGCCTGGGCGATCACCGGATGCGGGAGGTCCTCTTGCTCGATGATGCGAGTCATGGATTGGGCCGCGTCCGCGATGCGCTCCGACGCGGACGCCAGGTGCATCAGCCCGCGCAGCGACAGGGGGTCGTCCGCTTCGGCTGCGGCCCGTAGCACCCAGGCCTCCAGCTCGTTCCACAGGACGTCGGTGCGGTCCTCGATCACGGCGACCTCGGCTGCCAGTCCCCGATCCCGCAGCAGGATCGCGGAGTAGGCCAACCCGACCGCGACCTCGCTGGCGTTCTTGAGCTCGACGCAGAGGTCCACCGCACGGTCGAGGTTGGACAAGGTCCGCCGCTCGGCCGGTGGTGGTCGCTCCCGGGGGGCGGCGCCGGCCAGCTCACGCACCAGGTCGACGCCGTCCGAGGGGCCCTGCAGGAACAGGACGTCACCCTCCCTCAGGATCAGGTCGCCGCCGGGGCCGAACACGAACTCCGCGTCCCGGCGGACCGCGATCGCCCACATGCCGGTATGGGCGGCCAGGGCCAGGTCGCGGAGGCTGCGGCCCTCCAGCTGGTTGTCGGGGCGGATCTTGACGCGGGCGACGACCTCGGCGGCGTGCCGCAGGTCGTCGCGCAGTTCACGGGGGACGCCGAGGTCGCGGAGCGCGACACGGGCGATCTCCTCGGCGGCGCCAGCGATGCCTTCGATCGCCACGGCAAGGTGCAGCACATCCGATAGCCGCTCGGCGTCCTCGGGGGTGCGCGCGGCGAGCATGCACACCAGGCGGAGCTCGTGCAGGGCCTGGTCGAGGTTGTCTTCCAGGCGCAGGACCTCCCGGCCGAGGTCGACGTCGTCGAAGAACACGGCTGCGTAGGCCAGGTCCACCATCAGCTCGGCAGCGTCCTTGGCGCTGACCAGGAGCTCCTTGACGGTGCGGCGTTGTGGTCGCATGTTCAACCCCCCAGGACAGCCGCGATGCCGACCATCAGGCAGAGCACACCCAGCAGGTCCATGGTCGCGGTCACGATCGGGATGCCGTGGTTGTCCGGGTCGAGCCCGAACCGGTAGGTCGCGGTCGCGGCGCTGTACGCGACTGCCGAGAGCAGCACGAACGCGATCGCGCCTCCGAAGAGCGTGATGCCCAGCAGTTGCGGCAGCGTCGGCGTTGCCAGCCCCAGCAGCGCCGCCGCGATCCGGGTGACCACCGCCACCCCCGTGAACACCGTGGTCGCGAAGAGGAACGTCATCGAGATGTCCAGCCCGGCGGTCTTCCCCGGGAGGGGGCGCGGTTCGAGCAGGCCCAGGTGCAGTTCCGACGAGAAGCGGCTGGCGAGGATGCCCCCCAGCGACCCGGACGCGGCGATGAACGGCGGGATCAGCACCAGCAGCGCCGGGACTCTGAAGAACTCCTCGGCACGTGCCTCGACGACGGTGCCGGCGAAGATGTCGACGGTCGCGGCCAAGGTGAGCACGAAGATCGACTCGCGCACGATGCGGCGGACGTTGTGATCGGGATGCCGCCATCCGTACCACAGCGCGGCGGCTCCCACGGCCATGCTGGCCCCGGCCAGCACCGGCGTGAGGATCGCGATCCCCACCAGCAGTGACGCCAGCAGGAGCATCGGGACCGTCACCAGGTCGCCGGTGGCGGTGATGGTCGGAGCGCCCACGTCGTCCATGTTCCACCCGCGGGCGTACGCCTGTCGAGCCAACAGGATCGTCACGACCAGGAGCACCACCGACGACAGGGTCCCACCCACCACCGAGATGACCATCAGGTCCGCCAGGTCGGCATCGATCCCGAACGCCCGGCCGATGAACCACGCCAGGACCCCGATCTCCGCAGTGGTGGTGAACGTCAGCACCGTCGCGGCTTCGATCTGCCGGCCGAAGAAGTTCCTGCGGGTCAGCTCGATGCTGAACTCGCCGATGTGGATGCCGGTCGACAGCCGGGCGGCCAGCGCCCCGAAGTTGTTCCCGCGCATCCCGATGGCTGCGGGGATCAGCACGAGGAGACCGGGCAAGGATTCCAGGCGCTGGGTGGACGACCCCAGCACGATCCCCGCGACGAGCGTCGCCAGCAACCCGAGCGACAACGCCGCCAGTCCGCGGCGGATCGCCTGGCGTTCGCGGTACCAGAAGCGGGTGACCTCGGTGACCGGCAGGCCCAGCGCGGCGCCCAACGCCCGGAGCGGCGCGGGGACCCGCGGCCGGACCCGCACGCTGGGTCGGGTCCGAGGGCGACGCGCGGCGGTGTCGTCGTCGCGGGCCAGTCCCGACCTCCCCCTGCTCGCGGCGCCCGAGCGTAGCCTCGCGGCTGGCGGCCTCTGTCGGCTGCCCGCACGTCCCTACGCGCGCGGGCCAGCTGCAGGGAGCCTGATCACCTCGCCCACACCGCGACCCGTTCGGCGCTGGCCGCGCCCCGGTCGACGCCGGCCAGGATCACGGTCGGTTCTCCGGTCACCAGCGGGCGGATGATCGCGGGGATCCATACGGCCGGTTCGGCGTTCGCGGGGACGCCCAGGGCCCCTTCGTCCTCCCACTGGCGCGCCGCCGCCAGCAGCCCCGCCTGCGTGCGTTCCTCGCCGCCCGTGAACAGAGCAGCGCGTTCCGCCGCCGCCTGTGGGTTGGGATGAACGTCGGGGAAGGTCTGCACGGCCACGGCCCAGGGCTCCGAGCTGGTCTGCCCGGTCGGTGTCCCGTCGGGGGCGTCGCCGACCGCGTAGACGTCGTGGGCGTCCTCGGGGGGGTGCAGCTGTTCGTGGTGGACCGCGACCGGGGCGTCACGGTCGACGGTGAGGCTGGCGCCGATCCACCACGCCGCGAAGCACACCACGGCCGCCGGCCAGCCGGCGGGGCTGTGCAGGCGGACACGGTCCCCGGCTTCCAGGAGGCACTCCAGCTCCAGCAGGTGCGCTCCCTTCGCCGTCCACCGCAGGAGCGAGGCGAACCCCTGCTCGTCGCGACGGTCGGGCCGGACCACGGTGATCGCCGGGCGGTGACCCAGCGACTCAGCGGCCCCGCGCAGTGCCTGGGCCAGGTCGGTGGCGTCCGGGGGACGCCGGCGGGGGCGGCCGAGCTCCACGGTCGTCTCCTGGCTGGTGCGACGCGCGTCGTGGCCGGACGGTACTCGACCACCCCCCGCCCCTCGTCCCAAAAGGCAGCGTCTTCACGCGACCTGCGACGCTCCTTCGGCCGAACCGACCTGCGCTGATACCCTGCGCCGTCGGTCGGGCGGATGGGCGCCGTCGGCCCGCCGTCGCGGTCGCCTGTCGCCCCTTGGCGGCGGATGCCGCTGGGAGCCGGATGTGGGAGCCACTCGACGCTGTGCAGCCCGACGCACGCTCCTCGCTGTTCGTCTCGGCTCGGTCGGCCAAGCGCCGGTCGGCGGTGAGGCGGGTGGTCCGTCTGGCCTTCGCGGCTGTCACGGTGTTGGCGCTGCTGGCCTCGGTCACGGTCGGGGCGCTGTACGCCTACGCCGGGAAGCGGTTCGCCCAGCACCCCATCGACTGCCTCGCTGACCGCACCGCCGGTTGCGGCGAGACCAACGCTGTCGAGCCGGTCGACGGGGTGCGCAACGTCCTGGTGGTGGGTAACGACAGTCGTGTCGGTTTGACCCCCTCGGAGCTCGAGCAGCTCGGCACGGAACAGCTGCAGGGACCGGACCGGGCGGACACCATCATGCTCGTTCACCTCTCGCCGCGGCGTGACGACGCGGTCGTGGTGTCCTTCCCGCGCGACCTCCGCGTCGACATCCCCGGAGAGGGACGCAACCGGATCAACGCGGCGCGGGCGTTGGGCGGGCCGGAGCTGATGGTGAGAACCGTCGAGGACTACACCGGTATCCCCGTCCACCACTACGTCGAGCTGGACCTGGCCGGCTTCCTCAGGCTCGTCGACCTGATCGATGGGGTCGAGGTCTGTCTCGACGAGCCACTCGTCGATGCTGCGGCCGGTGCCGACCTCGCCGCAGGCGAGCACGTGCTCCGCGGATCCGACGCTGCCGCGTACGTGCGTGCGCGCAAGAGCGACCCGCGTGGTGACCTCGGCCGCATCGAACGCCAACAGCGCTTCATCCGCCAAGCGCTGCGGAAGGTTCTCGCCCCAGCGACGCTGGTCAACCCGCTGCGGGTCAAACGCCTCATCGACCAGGCGGCGTCCGCCGTGGTCACCGACTCGGGGTTCACCACGTCCGACATGCTGCGCCTGACGTGGTCGTTCAAGGATCTGGATCCCGGATCGCTGACCATGGTGACGGTGCCTTCCGATCTCGGCCCGCGCTACGTCGAGGCTCGACCCGAGGAGGCCGAAGCTCTGTTCCAGGCCATCCGGGTCGACGAGCCGGTCCCGGCCCGCGAGGAGGTCACGGTCGTCGAACCCGGCGACATCCGCTTGGCCATCCTCAACGGCGTGGGGGTCGACGGCCTGGCTGCCGGGGCTGCGCAACAGCTGACCGACGCGGGCGTTGAGGTGGTCGAGACCGGCAACGTCGACGACTTCGGGCGTGAGCGCACCGTGATCATGTACGGTCCGGGCGACCTGCCGCTCGCCCGGTTCGTCGCCGGGTTCTTCCCCGACGCGGACCTGGCCGAGACGGACATGACGGGGCAGGGGAACGTCCAGGTCATCCTGGGGACCGATTGGGCGGCGGCGCCCCAGGTCGCCCGGCCACCGCCGGTCGATGAGCCGCCCACCGCTCCTGCGCCCCCAGCCCCGGCCAGCACATGCGTCTGAGACGGTCGCCGTGAACGGCGCGGCGGAGCAGGCACCGGGGGCACTGCCGGTCAGGTGGGGGTTCGGGGGCGGAGGGCGCAAGGCCATGCGGATCGTGGCCGTCGTCGCCGCGGTCGCCATGGTCGCGGTCGCCGTGATCGGTGGGTCCCTGTACCGGGTCGCCGACCACAACGTCGAGCGGGTGCAGTTGCCGGCCCTGGCAGACAAGACCAGCGCCGCCGAACCGATCAACGTGCTCGTCGTCGGTTCGGACTCGCGCGACGGGTTGACGCCAGAGGAACGTCACAGATACGTCCTGGGTCCTGCCTACGCGGGTCAACGCGGCGACAGCGTGATCCTGGTGTCGATCAGCCCCGACCGTGCCGACGCTGCAGTGGTGTCGTTCCCGCGCGATCTGCTCGTGGTCGATGGCGAACGCGAGTCGAAGTTGACCGAGACGTTCGCCGGCGGCCCCGACCACGTGGTCGAGGTGCTGCAGCGCGCGACGGGGGTGCCGATCCACCACTACGTCGAGATGTCGATCCCGGGTTTCCTCGGCGTGCTCGGGGCCATCGGCGGAGTCGAACTGTGCATCGACTACGAGCTGCGCGACGTGAAGTCCGGTGCGGACCTGCAGCAGGGCTGCCACGAGCTGACGCCGGCGCAGGCGCTCGCGTTCGTCCGGTCACGGAGCACGCCGCTGGGCGACTTCGACCGGATCGAACGCCAGCAGGTGTTCATGCGGGCGCTGCTCGATCGGTTGGTCGCCACCCGTACCTTGGTCGACGTCCCGCGGCTGTTCACTGTCGTCGACCACATCTCCAGCAACATCACCACCGACTCCGACCTCGGCGTCGGGCAGATGCGATCCCTGGCCAACGAGCTGCGGGGGCTGGCCGAGGGTCAGGTCCCGATGGTCGTCGTTCCCGCTTACACCGACCAGCTGGGGGCGAAGGACTACGCGGTGGCCTACCAGCCCGGAGCACGGGCGCTGTACCGCTCGCTGCGGTTGGGGTGGCCGATCCCGCCACGGGGAGCGCCCCAGGAGCGTCGCGCGACCGGGGTCGGGATCTGGAGCGGCGGACGCGACGCCGCCGCGGAGCTGGTGCGGCGAACGTTGTTCTGGTCCGCGTTCGCGGTGCAGCAGGTGGTGCCCGGCCCTGCAGCGCCACCGTCGAGCACGGTCGTGTACGCGTCGCCGAGCCATGAGCTGCGCGCTGCGTGGGTGGCTGCCACGCTGGGCGCGACCGTGGTGCCCACGCCAGGCGACGTACGGTTCCCCGACGGCGTGCAGGTCATCGTCGCGGTGGGTGCGGACGCCCCGCCGGCCGGTGCAGGCGGAGGAGAGGAAAGACCGTGAAGGCTCTCGTGCTCGCTGGCGGGGAAGGGACACGTCTGCGACCGATCACACACACCAGCGCCAAGCAGCTCCTCCCCGTGGCCAACAAGCCGATCCTCTACTACGGCCTCGAGGCGATCGCGGACGCCGGGATCACCGACGTGGGGATCATCGTCGGCGACACCCAACAGGAGATCGAGGCGGCCGTCGGCGACGGATCACGGTGGGGCATCACCCCGACGTTCATCCGCCAACAGGCTCCGCTCGGACTGGCGCACGCGGTCCTCACCGCCAGCGAGTACCTGGCCGACGATGACTTCGTGATGTACCTCGGCGACAACCTGATCGCCGGGGGGATCACCGATCTGGTCGACGACTTCCGGCGCGAACGACCGGATGCCCAGATCCTCCTGGCCAAGGTCGAGGACCCGGAACGGTTCGGGGTTGCCGAGCTCGACGAGGACGGCGACGTGATCGCGTTGCTCGAGAAGCCCGACGTGCCACCCAGCGACCTGGCGTTGGTCGGGGTGTACCTCTTCACTCCCGCGATCCACGAGGCGGCCACGAACATCGAGCCCTCCGCCCGCGGGGAGCTGGAGATCACCGATGCCATCCAGTGGATGATCGATCATGGCTGCCGGATCAAGAGCTCTCGGGTCGGAGGATGGTGGAAGGACACGGGCAAGCTGTACGAGCTCCTGGAGGCGAACCGGATCGTCCTCGAGACGGTCGAGGGACGCATCGAGGGTTCGCTCGACGAGCGGTCGGAGGTCAACGGCCGGGTGGTGCTCGAGGAGGGCGCCGAGCTGGTGAACTCCTTCGTCCGTGGACCCGCGGTCATCGGTGCCCGCACCCGCATCGTCGACTCGTACGTCGGCCCGTTCACCTCGATCGCGGCGGACTGCACGCTGGAGCGCACCGAGATCGAGCACTCCGTCATGCTCGAGCACTGCCACGTCAGCGAGGTCAACCGGGTCACGGATTCGCTCCTGGGCCGCAAGGTGGAGATCCGCCGGTCCGATCGCAAGCCCGCGTCCTACCGCTTCATGCTCGGTGATCACTCGCAGGTGGGTATCTGACGCTCGCAGCCTTCCTTAGCATCGCCGCGTCGGCAGACAGAGGAGCGTGACGTGCGGGTCATGGTGACCGGTGGGGCCGGGTTCATCGGTGCGAACTTCGTGCGCTACCTGCTCCACACCCACGCCGACGTGCGCGTCACCAACTTCGACAAGCTCGCCTACGCCGGCAACCTCGACTCTCTCCGGGGCGTCGACGACGACGAGCGGTACACGTTCGTGCAGGGCGACGTCTGCGACCAAGCACTGCTGTCCGAGGTCCTCCCCGGACACGATGCGGTGGTGAACTTCGCGGCGGAGAGCCACGTGGACCGGTCGATCACCGCCAGCCACGAGTTCATCGAGACCAACGTGGCCGGCGCCAACACGCTGTTCGGGGTGGCGATGCGGCTGGAGATCCCCCGCTTCCTGCACATCTCCACCGACGAGGTCTACGGATCGATCGGGGAACCCGGCGGCTTCGTCGAGGGGGACGCGCTCGAACCCAACAGCCCCTACTCCGCCTCAAAAGCGGCCGCGGACCTGCTCGCACGCGCCTACCGCGAGACCTACGGCTACCCGATCACGGTCACTCGGACCACCAACAACTTCGGGCCCTACCACTACCCGGAGAAGGTCATCCCGCTGTTCGTCACGAACCTGATCGACGGCGAGAAGGTCCCGCTGTACGGCGAGGGGCACAACGTCCGTGACTGGACGTACGTGCTGGACAACTGCGAGGCACAGTGGCTGGTCCTGACCGAGGGCACCCCCGGCGAGGTGTACAACGTCGGGGCCGGGAACGAGATGACCAACAAGCGCCTGACGTACGCCATCCTGGCGCGGTTCGGGTACGTCGGCGACGAGGCCGATGAGTGGATCGACTTGGTCGCGGATCGGCCTGGCCACGATCTGCGTTACTCGGTCGACACCACCCGGATCCGCGAACTGGGCTGGAAGCCGCAGCACACGTTCGAGGAGGCGCTGGACGCGACCGTCGGCTGGTACCGCGACAACGAGTGGTGGTGGCGCCCGTTGAAGGGACGCGGGGCGTCGCGACGCCAGGGCATGCTGCCGCAGTGAAGACACTGGTGACCGGAGCGGGCGGTCAGCTGGGCCTCGACATGCTCGACGCGTTCGCCGATCACGACGTGGCGGGCCTGACCCATGCGCAGCTGGACGTCGCCGACGAGGCAGCGGTGGTCGCGGCGGTCCGGGATCACGAACCCGACCTCGTTGTGCACTGCGCCGCATGGACCGACGTGGACGGCTGTGAGCAGGATCCCGACCGGGCGCACGTGGTCAACGCCCTCGGTCCCTGGTGGGTGGCGCGCGCGTGCCACCTGACCGGCGCCGCGATGGTGCACCTGTCGACCGACTACGTGTTCGACGGGCGCGGTCGCACGGGGCCCGACGGCCAGCCCCGTCCCTACGGCGAGTTCGACCCGACCGACCCGATCAACGAGTACGGGCGATCCAAGGCGGCGAGCGAGCAGCTGGTTCGAGCGACGCTGCACGAGCACTACATCGTGCGGACCTCGTGGGTCTGCGGGGCGCGCGGGAAGAACTTCGTGACCACCATGCTCCGGGTCGGTCGCGAACAGGGTTCAGCGCGCGTCGTGGACGACCAGGTCGGGTCGCCGACCTTCACCCGTGACCTCGCCGCCGCGATCAGGGAGTTGGCCGTCACCGGACGCTACGGCACCTACCACCGCACCAACCACGGCACCTGCTCCTGGTACGAGCTGGCCGCTGCGGTCTTCAGGCTCGCGGCGATCGACGTGGACCTCTCCGCGATCTCGTCCGACCAGGTGGACCGGGCCGCGCCCCGCCCCGCGTACTCGGTCCTGGGCGAGCGCCACGCGAGGCTGTCGGGCCTGCGGCCGTTGCCGCACTGGCGCGACGGGTTGGGGCGGTTCCTCGACGAGTTGGCGACCGTGGCGGCGCCGGCGCCGTGAGCACCTTGTTGATCGCCTTCACCGCGATCGCGTTGGCCACGGTCGGCCAGCTGCTGCTCAAGGCCGGCATGGTGGAGGTCGGCGAGCCGGTGCGGCTTGTGTCGTCGGTCGGTGTCGGTGGGATGCTCGGCCGGGCGCTGACGACCTGGCAGGTCCCGTTGGGGCTCGGCGTGTTCGGGTTGTCGGCCATGTTCTGGCTCGTGACGTTGTCGCGGCTGCCGCTGTCGGTCGCCTACCCGATCGTGAGCCTGTCGTACCTGCTGATCCTGGCGTTCAGCGTGATCGTCCTGGGGGAGCGGCCGGCGCTGACCGTGTGGATCGGGGCGCTGCTGATCATGGTGGGCATCGCACTGATCGGCGTCGGGCAGCGGTGACGCAGCAGGCGGGGGCGGTGATCGTCACACACGACACGCGCGACGAGGCGTTGGCGTGTCTGAGCAGCCTGACCGGCACCGGTGCCGGCGAGGTGGTGCTCGTCGACTCGGGCTCCAGCGACGGGACCGCCGAAGCGGTCCGGGATGCGTTCCCCGACGTCACCGTCGTGCAGCTCCCCAACGTCGGGTACGGACGGGCGGCCAACGTCGGCGTCGCCAGGACCACCGCCCCGTACGTGGTCGTCGCCAACGCCGACACCCGCTTCGAGGCAGGAGCGGTCGCGGCCTTGGCGGACGACCTCGAACGCCATCCCGACGCTGGGGCGGCCGGGCCGCTTGTCCGCTACCCCGACGGCGGGCTGCAGGCCAGTGCACGGCGGTTCCCGACGATCGGGCAGGCGATCGGTCACGCCATGTTCGGGCTGTGGTGGCCCGACAACCCCTGGACGCGGGCGTACCGGATGCGTGACGAGGATCCCACCGTCGCCAGGGAGGTCGACTGGTTGTCGGGCTGTGCGTTCGCCCTGCGCCGCGACGCGTTCGTCGACGTGGGAGGCTTCGACCCGGCCTACTTCATGTTCGTGGAGGATGTCGACCTCGGCTACCGTCTGCAGCAGGCCGGCTGGAAGGTCCGTTTCGCGCCCGACGCGGAGGTCATCCACGCGGTGGGTGCCTCGACCCGGCGCCGCCGCGCGTGGATGGTGATCGAGCACGCCAGGAGCCTCGACCGGTTCTACGGACGCGCGTACGCGACGGGGCCCGGACGGTGGCTGCGCCCTGTGATCCGGGTCGGGCTGGCGCTGTGGGTCCTGGCGGTGCTGGCGTGGGGCGTGGTCGTCGGCGTCCGGCAGGGCATCAGGAGCACCACCGGTGAGTGATCAGCGCACCAGCCCGGTCCGCGACGCCCTGATCGTCGCCGGGGGACGCGGCACGCGCCTGCAACCGCTGACACACGACCTCCCCAAGCCCCTGCTGCCTTTCTGCGGTGCTCCGTTCCTGGAAGGCGTGATCCGCCGGCTGGCTGCCGCCGGCGTCGTGAGGATCCGACTGGTCGTCGGCGCGGACACCGACCCGTTCGAGATCCTGCGCCCGGCCGCCCACGCACACGGCGTCGAGCTGGACATGGTTCCCGAACCGGAACCGCTCGACACCGCCGGGGGGGTGCGATCGGTCGCCGACCGCCTCGATCGACCGTTCCTCGTCCTCAACGGCGACATCCTCACCGACGTCGACTACGCGGCGGTCGGCCGCCGCCACGTCGACGTCGGGGCGGACGCCACCATGGTCCTCACCGAGGTCGAGGACACGTCGTCGTACGGGGTCGCCGTCCGCGACGGGACGCGCATCGTGGAGTTCGTCGAGAAGCCCGACCCGGGTTCGTTCAGCGGTCCGGGTGCCATCAACGCCGGGACGTACGTCCTGGAACCGCACGTCCTGCTGGCGCACCCGACCGGTCGCTTGTCGTTCGAGCGTGACGTCTTCCCGGGACTCCTCGAACGCGGCGACGTCCTGGAGGGCTTCGTGTGGGATGGGGTGTGGGCGGACCTCGGCACCCCCGACCGGTACCGCGCGGGCCACCGCCTCGCGCTGTCCGGGGCTCTGCACTGGCCGCCGTTGGATGACGTGCCGGCGCGGACGGACGGGTTGCGCATCGCGGCGGACGCCGACGTCGATCCGGACGCGACCGTGGTGGCGCCCGTGCTGATCCTCGGGGGGAGCCAGGTGGGGTCTGCCACGACGGTCGGACCGGCCACCGTCCTCGGCCGCGACGTGCGGGTGGGACGCAGCGCCGCGCTCGAAGGGGCGGTCCTGCACGACCGCGTCGTCGTGGGAGACGGTGTCTCGGCCCCCGGCCTGGTGGCTGGCCACGGGGCCCGGGTCGATGCCGGAGCGCGCATGGGCCGCGACGTGGTCCTCGGCTCCGCGGAGGTCGTCGGTGGCACCGAGACCGTCCGCGACGGCGCCTCGCGTCCGTCAGCCCAGGACTGATCGACGCGCTGCACCGTCGACGACGGTGGCGTGGGACCTGCCGTTGGACGCGGGCCGGTCCTCGCTACCCTGCGCCGAGCCGCGTCGAGGTGGTTGTCGTGACGGTTGCCCGCACCTGGCTGGCGCTGACGGTGGCGGTGGCGATGGTGGCGACCGTGCTGGTGGGAGCGCCTTCCGCTGCGGACGCCGCCAGCTGCCCGCCGCCCGGTGGAGCCGACACGCCGTTCGTCGCCGACCCGGCGGTCACGTCCGACAAGGACGTCGCCGTCGTCGGCGGCGGGTGGGGTCACGGCGTGGGGATGAGCCAGTACGGCGCCCAGGGGGGGGCGCTGTCGGGCTGCGACTACCGCACGATCCTCGGCGCGTACTACCCGGGGACGCAGGTCGACAACCAGGCCAGCCCCCCGGTCGTCCGGGTCGGCCTGCTCGACCCCCGCTCGCAGGCCAACGGCGCGACCGTGGCGGTGACAGCCGAGGACGGCGACGTGCGCTGGGAGATGCACCCGTGCTCGGATCCGGCCATCGGGTGCACCGGTTCGGGGGCGACGACGCAGGTCGGGGTGCAGCGCGGGGGCAGCACCTGGAACGTGCGTGCGTCGGGTTCCGGCGAGTACGTCATCACGGAGGCAGTCACCGGCGCCGAGGTGTTCCGGGGCGGCAACATGTACGACGAGCTCGACGCGCTGCACGACGGCACCGTCGTCAGGATCGCGACGCCGACGCTGACCCGCCGCAGCCGCTGGGGTCTCACCCGGTTCGATTCGGTTGCCGGCGGTGACGGGAAGCTCTACGTGGTCGAGCACATCACCGGCGGCAACGGGGCGAGCGCCATCGACCGCTACCTGTGGGGGTTGGAGGAGGTCCCGGCGAGCTGGCACGTCGAAGCGCTCAAGAGCCAGGCTCTGGCCGGACGTTCCTACGCCCACAACCGCATCGGGCTGGCGTCACGGCAGCGCGACTGCCGCTGCGACCTGTACCCGACCACGGCCGACCAGCACTGGACGGGGTGGCAGCGGGAGCACGACGATCAGGTCGCCACCGGCGGCCGGTGGAAGACCGCCGTCACGGCCACCGCCGGGCAGGTCCCGCGCTACCGGGACCCGGCCACGGGCGCCGCACGGATCGTCGAGGCGTTCTACTCGTCATCGCACGGCGGGTGGAGCGACAGCGCGCTCGACGTCTGGGGCACGGAGGTGCCCTACCTCAAGGCGGTCGACACGTCGAACTGGGAGCGGGCGGCCAACAACCCGCGGCAACGGTGGACGGTCGGCTTCACCAACGCTGACCTGGCCACGCGGTTCCAACTGGCGTCGTTCGAGTCGTTGACGGTCGAGACCCGCGGGGCGGGGGGACGACCGACGACCCGGGACGTCAACGGCGACAGCGCACCCGACGGCGCGAAGGTCGTGGGGACGATCCAGAAGGCCGACGGGACCATCGAGCGGGTGGCCCGCTGGTTCTCCGGCGAGCAGCTGCGCTGGAAGCTCGGGGTGTACTCCGCGCTCGTCCACGTCCAGGCGGTGCCGCGCGTCCCGACGCTGCGGTTGCAGGATCTGGACAACCGCCACCGCATCGGGACCTCGGTCGCGATGTCGCGGCACGGGTGGCCACAGGGCGCCGGTGCCGTGGTGATCGCCCGCGCCGACGAGGCCGCCGACGCGCTCGCCGGGGCGGCGCTGGCCGGGAAGCTGCACGCCCCGCTGTTGACCACCGGCTCGGAGGCGCTGCATCCCCTCGTGTCCGGTGAGGTGGCTCGACTGGGTGCGACCGCCGCGTACCTGCTCGGCGGGGACAAGGCCCTGTCACCCCAGGTCGCGGCCGATCTGCGTCGAGCCGGGGTGAACGACGTCCAGCGCCTCTCCGGCCCGACGCGGGTCGAGACGGCCGCCGCGATCGCTCGGCGGCTACAGCCGGTCCCGGCTGGTACCGCCTATCTGGTGTTCAGCGCGCCCGGGCACCCGCGGAGCTGGCCGGACGCGCTTGCGGTGTCGGGCCCCGCGGCCCGGCTCGCCCGGGCGGGAACGCCGCGCCCCGTGCTTGTCACTGGGACGAGCGTGCCGGACGCCACGTGGCAGGTGCTCCGGGAGCTGCTGGTGCGAGAGGTCGTGCTCGTCGGCGGGGAAGCCACGATCCCGGCGAGCGTGCGCAGTGAGCTGGAGGCCCGTGGCTTCTCCGTGCGCCGCCTGGCGGGGCGTGAACGCTACGCGACGAGCCGCGCGGTCGCCGAGGACGTGCCTGCACCGGCCGGCACGTTGCTGGTCGCGACCGGCGACAACTTCCCCGACGGGTTGTCCGCCGGCGCCCTGGCGGGGCGCTTGGACGTGACGTTCGTCCTGGTCCCCGGCGGGCAGCTCGACGAGGACAGCCGCGCCTGGGTCCGGGCGCTGCGCTGGGGGGATCCACGACTGCTGGTGGCGGGGGGGTCCGCCGCCGTCTCGGATGCCACTGTGGGAGGCCTGCAGGCCGCCCTGGCGTCGTAGCGGCGGTCGACGGGTTGGGTCAGCGGTGGGCGGCCCGGCGCACGGTTGGATGCGCGGGCCGCTGTTGGACATGGGGCCTGGCAGCGTGTCCGTTCGGCTTGTGGCGCCCTGTTAGAAGGGTAGGTCGGGGTCGTGGTCGAGTGGCAGTTGCGGGTCGTCGCCGGGGGCGGGTGGGGCGTTGCCGTTGCTTGCGGCGGGTTGGGGTGGGGGGCGGCGCAGGTGGGTGCCGGGCGGCAGGCGCCGGTAGACGCGCCCGCGGCGTTGGATCGTGACCTCGCCGGTGTCGCCGTCGACCGAGATCTTCCAGCCGTAGCGGTGGACCTGGCGCAGGTGCGTCGCCTTGGACAGGCACACCAGGTTCTCCGGAACGTGCGTACCGTGGGGGCGCGCGGCGATGTGGTGGATCTGGGTCCACCCCACCGGCGCACGCGAGCCGGGGAAGCGGTCACCCAGGTCGCGGGCGCGCACGGCCAGGCGGACGTCTTTGGGGATGTCCTTGGCGTTGACCTTGGCTGACACCGCCAACGGACGCGCCCCGGCGAACAGCACCACCTGCAGGTCGGCGTCGCGGGCCAGGCGCTCCAGGGTCGCCGCACAGATCGTGGGCAGGTACCCGGGGGCGTTGACCTCCAGCATGCCCGCGGCCGTCTCGGTGACCCGGTCCAGGTCGCAGTGGATGACCACCGACGGGCGCGCCCGCCCCGCGCCGGTGCCCGCCAGCGATTGGGCGCACACCTCGATCAGCGCATCCGCGCGGGCCGTGGCCAACGGTCGTTGCTCACCGGGTTCGGGGTCGCGGCCCGCCCCGTCGAGGTGCACGCGACGGTCGATGGCGTTGAGCGCGGTCGCGGTCGACACCGCATCGAACTCCCCGTACCACCTCGAGCGCCCGTCGAAGGCCAGCTGCACCGCCAAGAAGTTGGCGCGCTCCGCGCGGCGTTCACGCGCCCGGACCCGGCGGGTGCCAGCCAGCTCATCGGCCGCACGGTCCACCGCCCACAGCAGCTGATCAGGGTCGAAACCGTCGATGTCGTCGACCGACGCGCCGATGCGCCCGTCCAACACCTGGCGGTCTTCGACGGTCAGGTCACGGGCGCGGCCCACGATGCGGCGCACCTGCGACCACGACAGGCGCCCGTCGTTGAACAGCCCCGCGGTCACCGGCAGGTGGCGCAGCACCTGACTGGCGGTGATCAACACCCACCGCTCAGCCCCCGTCAGATGGTGGGCGGCGGCCAGGTGCAGATCCAACGGCAACCCCTCCACCTGCTCGGCCACCCCCGCCGCGTGCAGCTCGCCCACCAGCTCCACGATCGCGGCGTCCAGGCGGTTTCGCTCCTCCAGCAGGCGCCCCAACTCGCCCAGCGCCCCAACCCCCCGCGCGGCCGTGGCCTCACCCACCCGCTCGCGGTCTTCGGTTCCCACAGCCATCGCCATCTCCCTGGAGACTCTGTCACCGAACCCTGTTACCGAACTTGTGTTCGAGTCGAACACTACCAACGCCCTGCGACATCCAGCGTCGACGTCAAACCGAACCTGGGGAAAACCCGCCGTCCCTATGGGCGGCCGGCTCACGTCGACGAGACCAGCGCCACCAGCAGGTGCGCGAACGCGTCGGCGAGTCGCAGACGGCCGTCATCCAGCGTCAGGACACGGCCGGTGAGCAGCTCCCGCGCCCCGTCGGTGCCCCGCACCTGCACGACCGTGTCCCCCCACCTCTCCCCCGCCGGCCACCCCCGCCGCCGATCGCAAGGGCGCACCGCGGCGTGAGAGCGGCGATCCACTCGTCGGCGCGCCGGCACATACCCCAACTCCCGCCTGACCGTGCCGCCACCGCCACGACGTCGCCGGCGGTAACGACCTGGCCGTCAGCGCGGCCAGCTGGCCGCGGCGAGGATGGCCCTCGCGGCGGCGACCGGGTCGTGGGAGCCGGTGATGGGGCGACCGACCACCAGGTGGGTCGCTCCGGCCGCCAGGGCTTCGGCCGGTGTGGCGGCCCGTGCGTGCTCGTCGGTTGGGCTGCCCGACGGACGCACCCCCGGGGTGACCACCACCGGGTCGGATCCCACGGCGGCCCGGACGCCGCGCACGTCCCAAGGCGCACACACAACGCCCGGCGCGCCGGCGGCGACCGCCTGCGCGGCCAGGTGCGGCGTCTGGACGGCGGCGGGCGGCACGTTCATCGCCGACAGATCCTGGTCGGAGAGGCTGGTCAGCACGGTGACGGCCAGGACCATCGGCGCCGGGGAAGCCGCCGGGGCGCCGGCCGCCATTCCCTCGACCGCGGCGGCGACCATCGCGGCGCCTCCACCGGCGTGCACGGTCAGCATCGCCACGCCCAGTGCGGCGTAGGTGCGTGCCGCGCGGGCGACCACGCTGGGGATGTCATGCAGCTTGAGGTCGAGGAAGACCGGGGCGTACTTGCCCAGCTCCCGGACCGCGGCTGGGCCGTGCGCCCCGAACAGCAGGTGGCCGACCTTGATGTGTCCGGCCACGCCGTCGAGCGTGCGCGCGACCGCGATCGCCTCGGCGAGGTCGTCGGTGTCGACCGCGACGATCAGGGGGTTGGCCGGCAGGGGGTTGGCCGGGTGGCCTGCTCCCGTCGCCGTCACGGCCCGGTGTCGAGGGCACCGCGCAGCTCGCGCACCGCGGCGATCCCGCGCGCGTCGCACCACCGGTTCAGATCCTGGAGGATCGACAGGGCCGCGAACGGGTCGGTGAAGTTCGCGGTCCCGACCGCGACGGCGTCGGCGCCGGCGAGCATCAGCTCCACAGCGTCGTCGACGCTGGCGACCCCTCCCATCCCGATGATCGGCACATCGGGGAGCGCCTGACGGACCTGCCAGATCGCTCGCACCGCGATCGGCCGGATCGCGGGTCCCGACAGGCCACCGACGGTGTTGGCGAGCTTGGGGCGTCTGGTGTCGACGTCGATGGCCATGCCCAGCAGCGTGTTGATCAGCGACACGCCGGTCGCCCCGGCCTCGACCACGGCCCGGGCGATCTGCGTGATGTCGGTGACGTCGGGGGTGAGCTTGGCGAAGACCGGGACGTCGGCCTCGCGGCGCACCGCGTCGATGACGGTCGCGGACGAGTCCGCCCTGCACGCGAAGACGATGTTGCGATCCTCGACGTTCGGGCACGAGATGTTCACCTCGAGCGCGACCACGCCCCCCTGACGCCGCAGCCGGCGGGCGAGGTTGCGGTACTCGTCCACCGTCTTCCCCGCGATCGACACGACCACCGGAACGCCGCGCTGCTGCAGCCACGGCAGGTCCTTGGCGATCCACCGCTCGATCCCCGGGTTCTGCAACCCGATCGCGTTGAGCATCCCCGACGCTGTCTCCGCCATCCGGGGCGGGGGCAGGCCCTCGCGCGGTTCCACGGTGATCGATTTGACGATCACGGCGCCCAGGCGGTTGACGTCGTAGAAGCGGTCGATCTCGCGTCCGCTGGCGAAGCACCCCGATGCAGCCAGGATCGGGTTGGCCAGCCGCAACCTGCCCAGCTCCACGGCGAGGTCGACGGCGGCCCGCGAGTCCTCGTCGACACGCCGAGCTCGCGTGACCACCACGTCGGAGCGCGACTGGCGGCTCACCAGCGGTCCTCCTCGCCGGACCGTGCAGTGGCCACCCGCGGGACCGGCGCGCCGACGTTGGGCAGGAACTCCTCGTCGACCGGAGCCGGGACCCAGCGGCTCTCGTCCCATGCCACCCTCGCGCCGTTGAACACCGGCCCGTCGATGCACGACCGCTTCATGCGCACACGGCCATCCTTGCCGCGGACTGGGACGACGCAGGTCCAGCAGACCCCGGTGGCGCACGCCATGTGCTCCTCGACGGCGATCTGGCAGGGCAGACGGAGCTCGCCGCACACGCGCGCGACCTCGCGCAGCATCGGCATCGGCCCGCAGCCGTACACGACACCGGTCCCATGATCGCGTGCCACGTCCGGCAGCGCATCGGTGACCCGGCCGCGGAGGCCGTACGACCCGTCGTCGGTGGTGAACGTGACGCTGGCGCTGGTGCGTTTGGCCTCGATCGCGTTGAAGATCCGCTCGCCGGTCGCGGCCCCGAGCAGCATGTCGACCCGCTGGCCCTCGGCGCGCAACCGCTCGGCGAGGAAGAACAGCGGGGCGGCTCCGTACCCGCCGCCCACCACCAGGCACGGGACCCGCTGCGCGGGGACGGGGAAGACGTTGCCCAGCGGACCGACGACGTCGAGGATCTCGTGGGGTGCGCGTTCGGCCAGCCACGCCGTCCCGGGCCCGTGCGGGTCGAGGATGAACTCGACCGTCCCCACCCACGGCCCCTGACGCGATGTGCGGTAGATCGAGAATGGTCGGCGCAGCAGGGCGCCGCGGCACTCGACCGCGACGTTGACGAACTGGCCCGGCAGTGCCCGTTCAGCGATCTGCGGTGCGGCGACCGTCAGCGAGACGTAGGCACCCTCCGGGCGGCGCCCGACGACCTCGCACACCGCACGCACCGGCCCGTCGGGGCGCCCGAAGACCGTCTGGCCGCGCGGCCGCAGGTGCGCACTCACGTTCCGGCTCCCAGGCGGGCGTGGTGGTCCTGCAGCGGGCGGACCACGAGCGGACCGGCCTGCAGCGACTCGATCCCCTGGATCGCGGCCAGGATCCCCGACATCGTCGTGATGCACGGCACGCCGTGGGTCACCGCGGCGGTCCGGATCAGGTAGCCGTCGCCGCGCGGCCCGATCCCGTACGGCGTGTTGAGGATCAGATCGACGTCGCCGTCGCCGATCAGGTCCACCACGTGGGGACCCGCGCCCGTCTCGGAGACCTTCCGCACCACGCCGGCGGGGACACCGGCACGCTGGAGCACCTCCGCGGTGCCGTCGGTGGCGACCACCTCGAACCCCAGGTCGACCAGGCGCTTGACGGGGAACACGATCGCGCGCTTGTCGCGGTTGGCGACCGAGACGAACACGGTCCCGCCCGTGGGCAGCACCATCGTCCCGGTCCCCGCCTGCGACTTGGCGAAGGCCGCCCCGAACGAGTCGTCGATGCCCATCACCTCGCCCGTGGAGCGCATCTCGGGACCCAGGAGCGCATCCACCCCCGGGAAGCGGTCGAAGGGCAGCACCGCCTCCTTCACCGCGATGTGCTCGAGCGTCAGGCCGGTGGTGGCGTCGACCGGCGGGACCAGACCGTCGTGGCGCAGGTCCGCGAGGCGGTCGCCGGCCATCACCCGCGCGGCGATCTTCGCCAACGGCACGCCGGTCGCTTTGGACACGAACGGCACGGTCCGCGACGCGCGCGGGTTGGCCTCGATCACGTACATCACGTCGTCTTTGAGGGCCAGCTGGACGTTGACGAGGCCCACCACCCCCAGACCGCGGGCGATGGCCGAGATGTACTGGCGGACCGTGGCCAGGTGGCTGCGGCTCAGCGTGTACGGGGGGATCACGCACGCCGAGTCCCCGGAGTGGATCCCGGCCTCCTCGATGTGCTCGAGGACCCCGCCGACGTACAGCTCCTCGCCGTCGAAGACCGCGTCGACGTCCAGCTCGATGGCGTCCTCGAGGAACCGGTCCACGAGGATCGCCGGGGCTGCCGGCCAGCCGCCGTGGTCGACGTCGGAGGCGGCCACCGCTGAGGCGAGGTACCGCTCCAGCATCTGTTCGTTGTAGACGATCTCCATCGCCCGTCCGCCGAGCACGTACGAGGGGCGGACCAGCACGGGGTAGCCGATCGAGCCGGCCACCGTCCGGGCCTCCTCGAACGAGCGGGCCACCCCACCGGCCGGCATCGGGATGCCCAGCCGGCGCATCAGATCGCCGAACCGGCCGCGGTCCTCGGCCATGTCGATGGCGTCGGGGGGGGTCCCCAGGATCTTCACGCCCGCGCGCTCCAGCGCGCCGGCGAGCTTCAACGGGGTCTGCCCACCGAACGCGACCAACACCCCGACCGGCGCCTCGCGGTCGCACACGCCCAGGACGTCCTCGAACGTCAGCGGCTCGAAGTACAGCCGGTCGGCGGTGTCGTAGTCGGTCGAGACGGTCTCGGGGTTGCAGTTGACCATGATCGTCTCGTACCCGGCCTCCTGCAGCGCGAAGACCGCGTGCACGCAGCAGTAGTCGAACTCGACGCCCTGCCCGATCCGGTTCGGTCCGCTGCCCAGGACCATCACCTTGGGCCGTTCCGACTCGGTGACCTCGTCCTCCTCCTCGTACGTGGAGTAGTGGTAGGGGGTGTAGGCCTCGAACTCGGCGGCGCAGGTGTCCACCGTCTTGAACACCGGGGACAGGCCCAGTTCCCGTCTGCGGGCGCGGACCTGGTCCTCGGTGGCGTGCAGCAGCGCCGCGATCTGCGCGTCGGCGAACCCGTCGCGTTTCGCGGCCAGCAGCAGGTCGCGGTCGAGGGCCGCGAGGCGCTCCACGGCGCGCAGCTGCTTGCGCCGCTCGACCAGCTGGGCGAGCTGATCGACGAACCACGGGTCCCACCCGCTGGCCGCCGCGACGTGATCGACCGTGTGGCCGCGGCTGAGCGCCTCGTCGACCGCGGTCCACCGGCCCGCGGTCGACGTGCGCAGCAGCCGGTCGAGCTCGTCGGCGGTCACGTCCACCACCCCGCGGTGCGGCCCGGACCCGTCCGGCCCGGGCCGGACGCCGGCCGCCCCGAAACCGGTCTCGCCGTCCTCGAGCGACCGCAGTGCCTTCTGGAACGACTCCTTGAACGTCCGCCCGATCGCCATCACCTCCCCGACGGATTTCATCCGGGTCGTCAGGACGTGGTCGGCGCCGGCGAACTTCTCGAAGTTGAACCGTGGGACCTTGACGACGACGTAATCGATGGTGGGCTCGAACGCCGCACGGGTCTTGCGGGTGATGTCGTTGGCGATCTCGTCGAGGGTGTAGCCGATCGCGAGCTTTGCGGCGATCTTCGCGATCGGGAAGCCGGTGGCTTTCGACGCGAGCGCCGACGAGCGCGACACGCGTGGGTTCATCTCGATCACGACCTGGCGGCCGGTTGCCGGGTCGACCGCGAACTGCACGTTCGACCCGCCGGTCTCCACCCCGATGCGGCGCATCACCGTGAACGCCGCGTCGCGCATCTGCTGGTACTCGCGGTCGGACAGGGTCATGGCCGGTGCCACCGTGATCGAGTCGCCGGTGTGGACCCCCATCGGGTCGAGGTTCTCGATCGGGCAGATCACGACGCAGTTGTCGAGCCGGTCGCGCATCACCTCGAGCTCGTACTCCTTCCAGCCCAGGACCGACTCCTCGACCAGGACCTGGTGCACCGGCGAGTCGGCCAGACCCTGGCGGATCATCTCGCGCAGCTCCGCCTCGTCGCGGGCGATGCCGCCGCCTTTCCCCCCCAGCGTGTACGACGGTCGCAGCACCAGCGGGTAGCCGAGTTCGGCGGCGGCGGCCAGCGCCTGTTCCACCGTGCGCACGTACGTCGAGTGCGGCGTCTCGAGCCCGCACTCGACCATGGCGTCCTTGAACCGCTGGCGGTCCTCGGCGGTGGCGATCGCCTCGGGGTCCGCGCCGAGCATCTCGACCCCGAGCGCGTCCAGGTCGCCGCGCTCGTGCAGTTCGATGGCGAGGTTCAGGGCGGTCTGCCCGCCGAGGGTGGGCAGGAGCGCGTCGGGGCGCTCACGCTCGATCACCGCCCGGACCGCGTCGGCGGTGAGCGGCTCGATGTAGGTGGCGTCCGAGAACGCCGGGTCGGTCATGATCGTGGCCGGGTTGGAGTTGATCAGCACGACCCGAAGGCCCTCCTCACGGAGCACCTTGCAGGCCTGCGTCCCCGAGTAGTCGAACTCGGCGGCCTGGCCGATCACGATCGGGCCGGATCCGATCACCAGCACCGACCGCAGGTCGTCGCGTCGCGGCATGTCGCGCCCTACCTCATCATCCGCGCGAACCGTTCGAACAGGTACTCGGCGTCGTGGGGGCCGGGTGCGGCCTCCGGGTGGTACTGCACGCTGAACGCGGGCAGGTCGACGCACGTCAGCCCCTCACAGGTGCCGTCGTTGAGGTTGACGTGGCTGACCTCGACCTCGCCGTGCGCGGCGGTGCGGTAGCGGTGCTCGCCGATCTGCTCGCCGAGCGTGGTCGCGTCGACCGCGAACCCGTGGTTGTGGCTGGTGATCTCGACCGTCCCGTCGTCGCGCCGCAGCACCGGCTGGTTCACGCCGCGGTGGCCGAACCGTAGCTTGTAGGTGTCCGCCCCGAGCGCGTGCCCGAGCAGTTGCGACCCCAGACAGATGCCGAACACCGGCACCTGGCCCAGCAGTCCCCGCAGCGTGTCGATGCCGTACGTCACCGCGGCGGGGTCGCCCGGGCCGTTGGACGCGAACACCCCGTCGGGCTCGTAGGCGAGGACCTCGTCGGCGGTGGCGGTGGCCCCAAGCACGTGCACGTGCAGGCCACGCTCGGCGAGGTTGCGCGCGATCGACCGTTTCATGCCGTAGTCGAGCGCCACGACACGGTGGCGCCCCTCCCCCGCCGCCGCCACCTCGAACGGCTCGGCGGTGGTCACCTCGCGGGCCAGGTCACGGCCGACCATGGTGGGGCTGTCCAGGACCTGCGCCAGCAGCGCGTCGACGTCGAGGACGTCGGTGGAGATCGCGCACCGCATCGCCCCGCGCTCGCGGACGTGGCGGGTCAGTCGGCGGGTGTCGACCCCTTCGACAGCGACGACCCCCGCGTCGGCCAACGCGGTGCGCAGGTCGTTCTCTGCCCGCCACGACGACGGGCGGCGGGCCGCCTCGCGGACGATGAAGCCGGCCACCTGGATCCGCCCCGACTCGGCGTCGCGGTCGTTCATGCCGTAGTTGCCCACGTGCGGCACGGTCATGGTCACGATCTGACCGCGGTAGGACGGGTCGGTCAGGATCTCCTGGTACCCGGCCATCCCAGTGTTGAACACCGCCTCCCCGAAGCTGGTGCCCGGCGCTCCGAACGACACCCCGCGGAACGCGGTGCCGTCTTCGAGGACCACCAGCGCGTCGAACACGCTGCTCCTCTCGCGCCGGTCCTGGATCCGTTCCGGCTCGCCCTTAGCAGACCGAAGACCCTCTCCGGTTGGCGGCGCGGCGCTCACTGGCACACCTCGCCGTCGCGGAGGGTGAAGCGTCCGCGCAGCAGCGTGTGCACAGGGCGGGCGGTCAGCTTCCGCCCGTCGAAGGGGGTGTTCCGCGACCGGGACCTGAGCCGGCGCGCGTCCACGGTCCAGCGCGCCTCCGGGTCGATCACGGTGAGGTTCGCCGGCCGACCCGGGCTGATACCGCCAGCGTGACCGTCGACGTCGCGCACCGCCGCCGGGCCGGTGGTGAACCGCGCCAGGGCGGTCAGCAGGTCCAGGTCGGGCTCACGGTCACCGTCGGATGCCACCAGCTCGGTGAACACCACCGCGAAGGCGGTCTCCAGCCCCAGCATCCCGCACGGGGCGTGCTCCCACTCCTGCTCCTTGTGCTCGAGCGCGTGCGGGGCGTGGTCGGTCGCGACCGCGTCGATGGTGCCGTCGGCGAGCGCGGCACGCAGCGCGCGGACGTCGCCGGCGGTGCGCAGCGGCGGGTTGACCTTGAGGTTGGGATCGAAGGTCGCGACCGCCCGCTCGTCCAGCGTCAGGTGGTGTGGGGTGACCTCTGCGGTGACCCGGACACCGCCGGCCTTCGCGGTGCGGATCAGCTCGACGGTCCCCGCGGTGGACACGTGCGGGACGTGCAGGCGTGCGCCGAGCCCGCTGGCGAGGATCAGGTCGCGGGCGACCATCACCTCCTCGGCTTCGCGTGGCCAGCCGGGCAACCCCAACACCGACGACAGCGCACCCTCGTTCATCTGGGCGTCCTCGGTCAGGTCGGGGTCCTCGCTGTGGTTGCAGATCACCGCCCCGAACGCCCCCGCGTACTGCAGCGCGCGGCGCATCACCAGCGCGTCGGCGACCGGCCGGCCGTCATCGCTGAAACAGTCGACCCGCGCCGCACACGCGTGCAGCTCGCCCATCTCCACCAGGACCTCACCGGCCAGCCCCCGGGTGATCGCCCCGACCGGGAAGGCATCGACCAGGCCGACCTCGCGGGCGCGGCGGTGGACCAGCTCGGCGACCGCGGCGGAGTCACACACCGGGTCGGTGTTGGCCATGGGGCACACGGCGGTGTACCCACCGGCGGCGGCGGCGGCGCTCCCGGTGGCGATGTCCTCGGCGTCCTCGAAACCGGGTTCGCGCAGGTGGGTGTGCAGGTCCACGAACCCGGGCGCCACCCACAGCCCCGCGCAGTCCACCACCGTGGCGGTGCCGCGATCCAGCTGCGGGGAGACCTCGACGATCGCGCCGTCGACGACGCGCACGTCAGCGATCTCGTCGCGGCCGGTGGCGGGGTCCACGACCCGTCCGGCCTTGAGCAGCAGCGCACCGTGCTCCGCGCCCCGCCCGGTGTTCGGCCGCGACCGCGCCACCATCAGCCGCGTACCTCCTCGACCGGCAGGACCGCGGACGTCGGGCCGTCGCCGCCGCCGAGCATCAGGTACAGCAACGCCATGCGGACCGCGATCCCGTTGGTGACCTGGTCGGTGATCACCGACCCTTCCCCGTCGGCGACGTCCGCGGCGATCTCCACCCCCCGGTTCATCGGCCCGGGGTGCATCACGATGGCGTGGTCGGGCAGACGCGCCCGCCGGGCCGCGTCGACGCCCCACAGGCGGGCGTACTCGCGGATGGACGGCAGGAACGTCCGCGTCACACGCGCCCGCGCCGGACCGCCGCCCCCGGGAGCGGCCAGCGGTGCGTCCGCCGCCGCACCATCGCCTGCGCCCATCCGTTCGCGTTGCACCCGCAGCAGGTACAGCACGTCGAGGTCGCCGAGCGCGGCATCCAGGTCGGTGGACACGGTCACACCCCAGCTGTCCACGGCGGGGGGCAGCAGGGTGGGCGGGCCGATCAGGGTCACGTCGGCACCGACCAGCTGCAACGCCTGGACCTCGCTGCGGGCGACCCGCGAGTGCAGGACGTCGCCGACGATCGCGACCCTCACCCCCTCCAGCCGGCCCAGGTGCCGGCGGATGGTGTACAGGTCGAGGAGCGCCTGGGTGGGGTGCTGGTGCCAGCCGTCACCGGCGTTGAGCACCTTCGCGTCGACCCACCGGGTGAGCTGCAGCGGGGCGCCGGACGAGTGCGACCGAACCACGATCGCGTCCACGCCCATCGCCCGCAGCGTCAGCGCGGTGTCCTTGAACGACTCGCCCTTGCTGACGCTGGAACCTCGCGTGGTGAAGTTGATGACGTCCGCCGACAGCCGCTTGGCCGCGACCTCGAAACTGAGACGCGTGCGCGTGGAGTCCTCGAGGAACAGGTTGCAGACGGTGCGGCCACGGAGCGTGGGGACCTTCTTGATCGGGCGCTCGGCGATGTCGCGCAGCTGCTCGGCGGTGTCGAGGATGGCCTCGACCTGGTCGACGTCGAGGTCCTCGATGGACAGCAGGTGGCCCAGCGGCTTCACCGTCGCCCCTCCCGGGCGACGATCTCGACCCCGTCCTCGCCGTCGATCTCGCGGAGCAGCACGCGCACGTCCTCGTCGTGGGACGTCGGCAGGTTCTTGCCGACGTGGTCGGCGCGGATCGGCAGCTCCCGGTGGCCCCGGTCGACGATCACCGCGAGGCTGACCGCCCGGGGACGTCCCACCTCCGACAGCGCGTCCAGAGCGGCGCGGACGGTCCGGCCCGTGTACAGGACGTCGTCGACGAGGACCACGACCCGCCCGTTGACGTCACACGGGAAGCGGGTCTCGCCCAGCGGGAGCGGGCCACGGCGCGACAGGTCGTCGCGGTACAGGGTGACGTCGAGCGCCCCGTGGGGGACCGCCACGCCCTCGATGCGCAGGATCGCCTCCGAGAGCCTGGCAGCGAGCGGCACGCCGCGCGTGCGGATGCCCATCAGGACGAGGTCACCCGCGCCGCGGTTGCGCTCGAGGATCTCGTGCGCGATGCGCGTGACGATCCGGTTGACATCGTCGGCGCCGAGGACACGCCCGGGGTCGCGCGTCGTGGCGGGAGCGCCCGTCGGGGCGTCGCTGGTCACGCTCTGTGTCCCTTCCCGGCCTCGCAGGACCGGTCGTTAAAGGGTTGTTGTTGCAGCGAGCGTACCGACCGCCCGCGTCCCCACCAACGATGTGACCGTCGCGGCCCGCTCGTCGGTCCATGCTGTTCGTCGTGATGCTCCTGAGGTCGTGGGAGGCTCCTGCGCGACGAGTGCGGACGGCAGCCGCACGCCGCGTCCTCCACTCGCGCGAGCCTCGCATGGGCGTAGTTACATGGTTAGCATCCGGCTGTGGGTGCGCGGAGAGGTGTCACAGCCGCATGGTTGTGTCCGGGCCGGCGAGACGGTTCCCACGCCAGGTTCCGACGCACGGTTCGACGCCAGATTCCGACGCCAGGAGACGCAGCGGTGGCCACCAAGGGGCGGCTGGACGTCTTCTCCTACCTCACCGTGGAGAAGGCCGACGTCTACCGCGCCGTCATGGGGACGTTCGTGGCGGCGAAGGAGCAGTTCCGCCTGCACCTGCGCGCCCGCGACCTCGCCACCGACCTGGCGCTCGACGACGACGCGGTGCGGGCGGCCCTCACACAGCTCGTCGAGTGGGGCAACCTCCGCCGAGACGTCGACACGGCCGAGGTCGCGACCGTCGAGGAGTTCAACCGGCCCCGGTACCTGTATCAGCTGACCGCCGAGGGGCAAGCAGCCGAGCGGGCGGTGCGCCACTTCGAGGACACGCTGCTCACGCCGGGCGAGCTCCAGACCACCGCCCTCACCGACATCGCCGATCTGCTGCGCGAACTGGTCGGGCTGGCGGGACAGCAGGCACCCGACGCCGGGAAGGTCCACCTCACGCTGCGCTCTCTGGCCGATCGTTTCGAGGAACTGACCGACCGGGCGCAGACGTTCATCGTAGGCCTGCAGCGCACGGTCGAGCTCCACGAGATCGACCTGGACGCCTTCCTGGCGTACAAGGACCGCCTGATCGACTACCTCGAGCGGTTCATCGGGGATCTGGTCACCGCACAGGCCACGATCGCGGCGCTGCTGACCGAGATCGAGGCAGCCGGGGCGGGGCGGCTGCTCACGCTCGCCGCCGAACGCGAGCTCAGCGACGCGCTGGACGTCGACGACGAGGACCGCGCCGCGACGACCCGCGACCGGTGGGACGCCCGGTGGCGGGGGCTGACGGCCTGGTTCGTCGCGCCGCCCGGCCAGGCCTCCCAGTCCGACGTGCTGCGTGCCCGCGCCCGCAAGGCCGTCCCCGACCTGCTGCGTGCGGTGTCGCAAATCAACGAGCGCCGGGTGTCGCGCACCGACCGCGCCGCCGACCTGCGCACCCTGGCCCGGTGGTTCGCCGAGGCGGAGAGCGACGCCGACGCGCACCGGCTGTGGCGGGCCGCGTTCGGGTTGACCTCCGCCCGCCATCTCGCCGTCGACGCCGACACCCTCGACGCGCGCGACGACGACCCCGTCGCCAGCAGCACCAGCTGGCTGGACGACGAGCCGCTGCGGATCTCGCCGCAGCTGCGTAAGACCGGACGCTACATCCGGCGCGGGATGCCCAAGGCGGTGATCGACCGCAGCCGCGAGAAGGCGCTGCTGGCCGCGCAGGCCGAACGAGAGGCCGCGCAGGCGGCCGCCGCCCGCCGCCGGCTCGCCACCGGCGGACGCACGCGACTGTCGGTCCTCGGCGACCTCGACCGGGCCGCGTTCGACCTGTTCCTCGACCTGCTCGGGGAGGCCCTGGCCACCAAGGTCGACCCCCACGAGACCGTCGAGGCGACCACCGCGGACGGCAGCATGCACATCACGCTGACGCCGACCGGGGACGGGGCGACCGCCACGATCCGGACCGCCGACGGTGACCTGCACGGTGAAGACCACCACGTCACGATCGTCGACCTGGTCGCCGGTGACACCGCACCCGACGTCGGAGGGTCGGGCCACACCGAAGAACCGCGACGCGTCCCGGTGGAGACCGGCGCGTGACCTCGACGGGGAGCGTCCGCCACCGCCTCGACGCGGAGACCGCCGACGAACGGCGCCGCGCCATCCGTGCACTGCTCACCCGTCCGCTGCTGCCGGCCGCCCACCACCCGGACGCCCACCGTCTGGTCCGGCGCCACGCCGCGTGGCTGAAGGACTGGTTCGCGCACGAGGCAGGCTGGACGCTCACGGTCGATGCGAGCCTGGCACGGCTGCGCAAGATCACCCCGACCCTGGACGACCGCACCCGCTGCGCGCGCGCCCGGGCGAGCGACCCCCCGTTCTCCCGGCGGCGGTACGTGCTGGTGTGCCTGGCGCTCGCGTATCTGGAGACCGCCGACCGCCAGACCACGCTCGGTCACCTCGCCGAGGGCATCCTCGGGGCGGTCGCGGCCGATCCCGCCCTCGCCGAGGCCGGGATCGACTTCGACCTCACCAGCCGCGACCAGCGCCGCGACCTCGTCGCCACGGTCCGCCTGCTGTTGGACCTCGGCGTGCTGCACCGCGTCGACGGGGACGAGGTCGACTACGTCGCCGGTCACGGCGACGTCCTGTACAACGTCGAGCGGGCGGTCCTCGCCACGCTCCTCACCGCGCGACGTCCGCCGTCCACCATCGAGGCGGCCGATCTGACCGGGAGGCTGGCCGCGCTGGTCGCCGAACCGGTGCCCGACACCCACGACGCACGCAACCGCGCGATCCGCACCAACCTCACCCGCCGACTGCTCGACGACCCGGTCGTCTACCACGACGACCTGTCCGACGAGGAGCTCGCGTACCTCACGCGGCAGCGGCATCGGATCGTCTCCACGATCGAGGAAGCCACCGGGCTCGCTGCCGAGGTCAGGGCCGAGGGCCTCGCGATGGTCGACGACCGCGGTGCCCTCACCGACGTGAAGATGCCCGACCAGGGCACCGACGGGCACCTGACGCTCCTGGTCGCCGAGCATCTGGCCCAGCACCTGCGCAACGGCGGCGGACCGGTCGCCGCCACCCACGTCGAAGCGGTCGTCGCACGCTGCGTGTCCGAGCACGCCGACCACTGGCGTCGCGACGTGCGCGAGCCGGGGGCGGAGGTGTCCCTGGCCGCGGACGCCATCGACCGGCTGGTCGCGCTGGGTCTCGCCCGCCGCGACGACCACGGCATCACGCCGCTGCCCGCGATCGCCCGCTACGCGACCGCCCAACCGACCGTCGCCGGTACCAACCGGACGTCGCTCCTCGACGCGACCACCTGCGACCGGAAGGACGCGACATGAACGGCTCCAACGGCTCGAACGGCTCGAACGGCCAGCGCCGCGCCGAGGATGGCCTGCCGGGCCCAGCGCGGGGCGACCGCTGGCAGCCGCTGCGTCTCGGCCTGCTCAACATGTACCGCTTCGATGCCGAGGAGTTCCGCTTCGAAGGCGGCCGCCTGCTGCTGCGCGGCAACAACGGCACCGGCAAGTCGCGGATCCTGGCCCTGACCCTGCCGTTCCTCCTCGACGGCGAGCTCGCCCCCCACCGCCTAGAGCCCGACCAGGACCCGGCGAAGCGTGCCGAGTGGAACCTGCTGCTCGGCCGCCACGACGACCGCCTGGGCTACACGTGGATCGAGTTCGGCCGTCTCGACGCCGGGGTGGCCCGCTACGTCACGCTCGGGTGCGGGATGCGGGCGGTGCGCGGCAAGGGGGTCGCCCAGCGCTGGTACTTCACCACCGAGCGGCGCGTGGGCGTCGACCTTGCGCTCGTCGCTGATGCCGGGCAGGCGCTGACCAAGGGACGGCTCGAGGAGGCGCTGGGCGAGCGCGGCCACGTCCACGACACCGCGAAGGCCTACCGTGCGGACGTCGACCGTCGCCTGTTCGGCCTCGGCGAGCATCGCTACGAGGCTCTGGTCGACCTGCTGATCCAGCTGCGTCGGCCGCAGCTGTCCCGCCAGCTCGACGAGGCGGCGCTGTCCGCCGCGTTGTCCGAGTCGCTGTCGCCGCTGCCCCAGGCGGTCGTCGACGACGTCGCCGAGGCGTTCCGCACGCTCGAGAACGACCGCGCCGCGCTCGCCTCCTTCGTCGCTGCGGCCGAGGCGACCCGAGCGTTCCTCGGCGCGTACCGACGCTACGCCGGGATCGCGGTCCGGCGGCGCGCGAAGGCGGTCACCTCCGCCAACAGCGCGTACGAGACCACGCAGCGCAGCCTGCGCGCCGCAGCGACCGCCGGGGAAGAGGCCCGGTCGGACCTCGACCGCATCGAGGGGGAGCGGCGTGACGCCCGCGAGGACGCGCGACGCCGGGGCGAACAGGTCCGGACCCTCGAGGCGTCCCCGGCGATGGACCGCGCCCGCGAGCTGGACCACGCCCGTCAGGACGCAGCCACCACGAAGCGCCTCGCCGACGACGCCGATCAGGACGTCGCGCGCGCCGGGGACGCGCTGGGTGAGCGCGAGCGTCGCCGTGACGCGGCCCGCACCGCCAGCGACCAGACCCGCCAGCAGGTACGCGAGGCGAGCCGGTGGGCGCAGGAGGCGGCGTCCGGGGCCGCCGTCGACGACGACCACGCGCGGTGGGTCACGGGGCTGGGTCTCCCCGACGTCCGTGATGGCGCGTCACGCCTGGCCGCCGGTGACCGACTCGCCGACGCGGTCGAGCGCCGCGGCCGCGGTCTGGCGCACCTCCGCCAGCTCACCGCCGCACGTGACCGCTCCGCCGGCGACGTCCGCGACGCCAGGACCCGGCTGGGCGCCCAGGTGAGCGCGCTGGCTGGTGCCCGCGACGAGGAGGTCGAGGCGGCCGCGGCCGGTGAACGGGCCGTGGCCGCAGCGCTCGAGCGCTACCGGCGCTGGGCGACGGAGGCGCGGGAGGTGCGGGCGGTGGACGCCGACGACGTCGCCTGGCAGCTGGAGGCGTGGCGCGCCGTCGACGACGGCCGCTCACCGCTTACCGTCGCCGTCGACGACGCGGTGGCCGCGGCGCGGGCCACGCTCGCCACCGACCGTGCCGAGCTCGACGGGCGCCGCGGTGACGCCGAGCAGGAACGCGCCGAGGTGGCGGCGGAGCACGAGCAGGTCGCGACGGCGCGGCACCTGCCGCCACCTCCGCCGCACACCCGCGACGCGACGTCACGACAGGGTCGGGCGGGTGCGCCACTGTGGCAGCTGGTCGAGCTCACCGACGGCGTCGCCGCTGAGGTCGCCGGGTACGAGTCCGCGTTGGAGGCCGCCGGCCTGCTCGACGCCTGGGTCACGCCCGACGGTCGAGTCCTCGACGCCGACGATCACGACACCGCGATCCTGGCGACGGGAGCGCCCGCCCCCGATGGCGGGCTGGCCCGCCTCCTGCGGCCGGCGATCGACCGCGACGATCCCCAGGCCGCCGCCGTCGGTGACGCCACCGTCGCCGACGTCCTGGCCCGGATCGGCGCCGCCCCCGACGCCGGTGAAGTATGGGTGTCCGCCGACGGACGCTTCCGGGTCGGACCCCTGCACGGCGTGTGGCACAAGCAGCAGGCCGAGCACCTGGGCCACGCTGCCCGCCAGGCTGCCCGACGCCGCCGGCTGGCCGAACTCGACCGGGTACTGGCCGCGATCGATGAGCGGCTGGACGGCCTGGCCGCAGACGCTGACCGCATCGACCGGCGCGCCGTGCGGCTCGCCGCCGAGGTCGAGGCTGCCCCGACCGACACCGCGATCCGCGCGGCCGAAGCCGCCCGGGCGCAAGCCGCAGCGCGCGTCGCGCGCCTGCGGGGTGAGGTGGCCGTCGGCGAGGAGGCGGTCGCCGCACGTCGCCGCGAGCTCGAGAAAGCGGAGCGCGCCCGGACCGAGGCAGCCACCGACCTGGGACTCGCCGACCACCTCGATCGGCTCGACGGGCTCACAGCTGCGCTCGCCGACTACCGCGAACGTCTCGCGCGGCTGTGGCCGACCCTCGACGGGCACGCCGCCCGGCTCGACGACCTCGACCGTGCCACGGCCGACCACACCGCGGCCGCCGCCGAGCACGCCCGGCTGGTGGAGCGGGCGGCGGCTCTGCGCGGCGACGCGATCGCCGCGGCGTCCCGCCGCGACACGCTGGAGGCCACCGTCGGTGCGGAGGTCGAGGAGATCCTGTCCCGCCTCGAGGACGCCAAGCGCCGGATGGAGGCGACCCAGCGACGCCTCGACGCGCTGCAGACCGCCCACGAGGAGGCCCGGGTCGCGGTCGGGGTCGCCGAGACCCGCATCGAGGACCTCACCGAGGCGCTGGCCGGCGACGCGGAACGACGTGGTCAGGCGATCGAACGTCTCGCCGCCGCCGTGCGTGCCGGGCTGCTGCCCGTCGCCGGCGTCGACGACGATGACGCGCGATCCGGGACGGCCGACGAGTGGTCCGCCGACCGGGCGGTGCGCACAGCCCGGCGCATCGACCAAGCCCTCGACGACGTCGCGACCGACGACGTGGCCTGGACGCGGACGCAGCAGACCATCCTCGGGCACTTCTCCGACCTCGAACGTGAGCTGCTGGCTCACGACCTGCGGCCGGCGGGCAGCTTCGACGACGAACTCTTCGTGGTGACGACGACGTTCCAGGGCGAGGTCCGCGCGATCCCCGCCCTCCGTGACCTGCTGGCGTCCGAAATCGAGAACCGCCAAGCGCTGCTCAGCGCACGCGAGCGCGAGATCATCGAGAACCACCTGATCGGGGACGTCGCGGCGCACCTGCACGAGCTGTTGCGGGCCGGCGAGGAGTGGGTGGCGGAGGTCAACGCCGAGCTCGAACGGATGCCGACCTCCACGGGCATGAAGCTGCGGTTCGCCTGGCGGCCGAGGTCGGACGGCCCGGCCGGGCTGACAGAGGCACGCCGGCGGATGCTCGCCCACCACGCCGGCTGGTCCCCCGAGCAGCGGCACGATGTCGGTGCGTTCCTCCAGGAACGCATCGCCGAGGTGCGGGGAGCGGACGACACCGGGACCTGGCAGCAGCACCTCGCCGAGGCGCTCGACTACCGCCTGTGGCACAGCTTCGTGGTCGAACGGCACCAGGACGGCGAGTGGAAGCCGCTGACCCGCCGCACGCACGGCACCAGCTCCGGCGGCGAGAAGGCCCTGGCCCTCACCGTCCCGCAGTTCGCCGCCGCAGCCGCCCACTACCGCAGCGCCGACCCTCACGCCCCGCGTCTGATCATGCTCGACGAGGCGTTCGTCGGGATCGACTCGGACATGCGCAGCAAGTGCATGGGGCTGCTCGAACAGTTCGACCTCGATCTGGTCATGACCAGCGAACGGGAGTGGGGCTGCTACCCGACCGTCCCGGCGATCGCGATCGCGCAGCTCACGACCCGGCCGGGGATCGACGCCGTGGGGGTGAGCCGCTGGGTGTGGAACGGTCGCGAGCGCGTCGCGGCAGGCGACGGCCAGGCCGCTATCCCCGCGCGGCTTGCGTGACTGGACCGGTCGCGGGCGACCGTGCGCGGCTCGAGCAGCTGCTGGGCGGCCCCGAGCTGGCCTGGCTCCGCGCCCGGGTGCGTGCACGCCTGGAGACGGGGCGAGCGGTCGGGGGCACGGCGACGCTCCGCGACCCGACCCCGCGCCAGCGCGAAGGCGTCGACCGGCTGGTCGGGCGCAGACCCACGTCCGGTGCGGCGCTGACCGTGCGGCTCGACGAGGTCGACGGGATCCTGCGCAGATCGGGGATCTGCGACGGTCTGGCCGCGGCGGTCGTCACGCTCGACGGCCCGGTGGAGGACCGGCGGGCTCGTCAGGAGGCCGAGGAAGCAGCATGGGAAGACGTGTTCGCCGACGCCGAGCGGTGGATCCCCGATGAGCCGTGGGCGGCGGCGTGGGTGCAGGAGGTACGCACCAGCGGGCTCGTCCGCCGCCTCGCGGGCGACCCGGCCGGGGGCCGCAGGCTGCTGCAGCACGCGACCGAGGTGATCGCCGCGCTCCCGGCCACAGGCGTCGGACGCGAGCGGTTGGCCGCGGCCGTCCTGTCCGACAGCCACGGCTTGGATGACGATCGCCCGATCGCCACACTCGTGCTGCGGGCGCTGCGCCACCGCCGTGAACCCCGACGCGCGGCCGGTCCGCTGCCGACCGGTGAGGAACGCCGGGCGCTGTGGGCCTCCGCCGGGATCCTGCTGGGGGAGCTGGCCCGCCCCGTCCTGGTCGTCAACCTGCTGGCTGCCGGGAGCGGCGTCACCGACGTGATGCTGCGAGCCTGCGGTGAGTCCGGGGAACCCGCCCGGCTCACCCTGCGCCAGCTCGTCCGCCACCCACCCGACCTCTCGCCGTTGCATGCACGGCGCGTGTTCGTCTGCGAGAACCCCGCCGTCATCGCCGCTGCGGCCGACACGCTGGCGGACGCGTCCGCCCCGCTGGTCTGCGTGGAAGGCCAACCGGCCTCCGCGGCGCAGACGCTGCTGACCCAGCTCCGCGACGCCGGCGCGGACCTGGCCTACCACGGCGACTTCGACTGGGCGGGACTGCGCATCGCAGGTCTGGTGATGGAGCGGTTCGATGCCCGGCCGTGGCGCTTCGACGCCGCGTCCTACGCCCGCGCCCCGGCGGGGCCTCGCCTCCACGGCCGGGCGGTTCCGGCCCCCTGGGATCCGGCACTGGCGCCGCGGATGCAGCGCCGCGGTGTCGCCGTCCACGAGGAACAGGTCCTCGACCAGCTCGTCGACGACGTGTGCCGGTAAGCGCCCGCGCCCACGACGTGGCCGGTGACGTTCATCGGGCCGACCGCGCACCGCGGGGGCACTCGACGGTCACATGCCGCCCACGGCCGGGCCGACCTGCGCCGGGTCGACCAGCACGTGCCCGCCCCGGCGACCGCGGTCGTCGTCCCAGCGACGGAACCCGGCTACCACGTACCCGCGGCGGAGGTACGCCAGGAAGGCTCTCCGGACCTGCAGCCGCCAACGCGACGCCGCGTCCATCCCGAGCTGAGCGCGGACCCGGCCGAGGTCGGCGGGGACCTCGACGACGACCGCGACGGCGTCGAGTTCCACCAGCGGCTCACCTGCGGGCAGCGTGACGTCGACGTCCGACCAGACCGTCGAGAACACCAACTGCGGGGAGGACGGCGTGGGGGCATCCGGGGCGCTGGGCGTGTCGGTTGCACCGCCCCCGAGCGCGGCGGGCCACTGGACACCGCTGCGGGCGACGTAGCCGGCGAACCGGCGCCGGACACGCGCGGCGCGGAGCGACCAGTCCAGCCATAGCCGGTCGGTCGGGAGGTCTTCGTTGAGCGGGTCGCGCATGCGACCGTAGTAGTCGACGAGGTACCGACGGCTGGTCCCGCCGAGCTTCTCGAGGTTGACGTGGGCGTTGCGGGCCTGCAGCGGATCGAAGGTCCACGTGATCTGCTCGTGCCCGGCATCGAGCGCCAGCGCACGCTGCAACCACTTCAGCGTCTCGCCGACCTGCCGGTCGCGTGACCCGGGAGACACCGCGGTCTGGTGCGAGTGCAGCCAGACCTGGCCACGGTCGTGGGCCGGGAACCCGTAGCAGAAGCCGACGCACGAGCCGCTCATGTCGTCGAAAGCGCCGATCAGGATCGCGCCACAGGATGCGGCGGCGATCAGGTGCGAGGCCGGCGTGACGTTGGTCGGGCCCCAGATCTCGGCCTGCAGATCCACCACCTGCTCGTAGTCGCCGGCGTCCCGGTCGAGGGGCCGGTAGATCACGCCACGGTGCGTCAGGTGCGCTTCGGGGAGGCCCATCCGTCGACCGTACCCAGCAAGGGACGGAGTCAAGGCCGTCCTGGCGTCCGACGCGTTCACAGCATCACGGGCCGGGGCCGGTGCGGTGTCCGGGGGGTGCAGGGTGGGGCGCCCGTGGGCCCAGGTGACCTGTACGGCGGCGCGGTGAAGCTCATCGAGGCCTGCCGGCGTTCGGGTGTCGCCCGGTACGTCAGGTCAGCGGGATGGGAGCCGCTGATCCGCCAGCCGGCGACGACGTGTTCGCCGTCTCCCTCCGCGCCAAGGCGCGGGCCGACGACGAGCTGCGCTCGAGTGGCCTGCGCTGGACGATCGTGGCCCCGGACACCTCACCGAGGACGCCGGCACGGGGCGCGTGACGCTGGCCGAGCACGTCGAACGCGGTGAGGTCCCGCGTGACGACGTCGCCGCGGTGCTCGCTGCGGTCGCCCGCGACGACCGAACGGCCGGGCACGTCCTCGAGCTCGTCGCCGGCGGTACGCCGATCGACGAGGCGGTCGACGCCGTCGTCAGCGGACGGTCAGCGTGAACTGCCCACGGCTCGTACGGCGGAGGTGAAGTCGGCGTCCGCCGGGTCGAGGTGGGTGAGGCCGTCGATGCCCGCGAAGGCGCGATCCGCCGACGCGACGGCGGCTCCCAGCCGCAGCGCCCGTGCCGCCAGGACCGCGTCGAACGCGCCGAGACGCTCGTCCGACGCGAACCGGTCGAGTCCTGCCTCGAGGTCGTCCTCGGAGACGGCAACGAGCGGGTGCAGCAGCTGCCGGTAGCTACGTGCGAGCCGCGCGGCGTCCTCGCGTCCGCGTCGGCGCGCCCGGACGTGCGCGAACCCCTGGATCACCTCCACGGTCGTCGTCGCACGGACGCTGGCGGAGGCGACCTCTGCCAGCAGGCTCCGACACGGGTCCGCCAGCGGGTGGTCGCCGCCGACCGCGTACACGAGGATGGTCGTGTCCACGACGATCACCCGGAGCGCGCTCGGATGGCCTCGAGCTCGGACGGCAGCTTGTCGGGCTCGGGGACGTCCATGGGGGCCGCCTGGAGGACCGTCCGGAAGGCTGCTTCGCGCACCTCGCGCTCGAGCGGCACGACGAGGTCGATGCCCTCACGCACGACGGCCGCGACCGTGACCCCGCGTTCGCGCGCGAGCGCCTCGAGACGGTCCCACTGCTCCTGCTCGAGGAGCACCTGGAGCCGCCGGGTCTTCGGCATGCTCATATAGTAGCATGTCGCGGGGAGCGCAGACCTGTGTCGGTCAGCCGGACTCGCAGCCCAGCCCGTCGTCGTCGTTGCCGTCCAAGCGGTGCGGGTCGGGCGGCAGGACGCGGAACCGGCGGTGGGAGATGTCGCCGCAGTCCAGGTCTGTGGTGGCGGTGGGATGCACACGTCGGGGTAGGCGGGATCGCAGCCCTCACCGCCGCCCCCGGTCGGCTCATCCGCCGGCGGCGGTGGCGGCGCGGCGCACGCCGTCCACATGCCCTGCCGGCGTCGCGCGCACTGGTCTCGGCGGTGCGCAGACGCTCGATGTAGCGGTCGTTGGGCTCGTACCGGACCGCCTCGCCGAACCCGTCGGCGACCATCCGCTCGTTGACGAACGTCCCGTCGGCCGTCCACACGTGGCGGAGGTAGCGGTTTCTCTGTACTTGCCAGGAACGGCTATCAGTGACTGTGCGTGCGCCGGCTCGCCACTGAGCAGGGGCAGCGCCCCGGTCGTGAGCTGTTGGTGGATTCGCTCGACCTGGGCCTTCTTCTCCCCGATGTGTTGCAGATCCAGTTCGAGCTTGGGCCTCTCCCAAGAAGTGCTGCTGGCGGGCTTCCTCGAGGCGCTCCTCGGTGTTTCGTTCGATCTGAAGCAGCCGTGGCAGCTGGGCAGGGTCCATAGCCAAATCGTCGAAGAGGTCGGTGTTAAACCTCCACTTCGGTGCCGGCGCCGCGCTGGCGGGCAGCGTCAAGGACCAGCGCGGCTGCCGCCGCGTCCTGCACTGCCACGCCGACCGACTTGTAGAGGGTGATCTGCTGTGAGGAAGTGCGGCCGGCGACAGTCCCGGCGACCAGCTCGCCGATCTCGGCGCGGATGTGATCGGGCCCTATGAGCCCGTCACGGATCGGCCAAAGCAAGTCGTTGGAACCCGCCGGCGGGGGTGCCAGGACGGAGGCGCGGGATTCGACCACCACCAGCGCGTCCACGATGGTGGGGGCGTCGACCTCGCGGCCCTCGGGGTTGTAGCCCACGGAGGTGACGTGGGTACCCGGAGAGAGCCAGGCCCGACGCACGACCGGCGCAGGGGAATGGGTCGTGGCGCAAACCACGTCGGCGTCACGCAAGGCGGCCACAAAGTCCGGCGCCGCATCCACCGGCACACCGAGCTCCGTGGCGAGCTCGGCCGCCATTCGCCGCGCCTTGTCAGGGTCGCGGCCGGCGACGCGCACACGCCGGATCGGGCGCACCCGGACGACAGCACGAGCATGAGCCCTCGCCTACACGCCCGTGCCTAGGATCGCCAGCGTCTTGGCATCCGGACGGGCGAGAAGCTTCGTTGACAGCGCCGAACCTGCAGCCGTGCGGGCGGCGGTGATGGCCGTGCCGTCCAAGAAGGCGATCGGCGTGCCGTTCGTGGCATCGAAGCAGACGATCACGGCTTGGTGGGTCGGCCGGTCGCGATTGTGCGGGAACAGCGAAACGAGCTTCGTGGTGAGCGCCCGGGACGACGGCAGGAACGCGGGCATGGCCACCAGCAACGCGTCGCGATCCACCACCCGAGCCGCGATCCGAGCCGGCATCGACGCACGGGCCGCACTCAGATCCGCCATCGCCGCGCCTACGGCCTCGACCAGCCGGTCGAGGTCGAGGAGCGCCTCGACCTCACCGCGACTCACGACCAGCATGCCCACGCACCCTCCGCTGCGACCTGAGCCTGAGCCTACGGCCGAGAACTGCTGCCATCGCCAAGGACGACAATGGTTGCGGTCATACGGGCGGAACTCTCATCTGAGGCAAGATTCCGTCGGATCCGAGATCCTATATTTCACAAGGGTTCGTCCGTCACGGCTGTGCCACCCGGACGAGGACGGCTGGTCCTTGCGCGAGCGCCTCCACGTTTGTGAAGTGACGGAGGACGAAGGCCTTCGACGCGCGGTTTTGTTCTTTGACTCGAAGTCTGGCACCGAGCGGTCGACGGAAATCGCAGGTCCTGGCGGGATGGACGCATGCGGATCCTGTCGAGCGTCGTTGGGTGCGAGCAACGATCGCGAGCAGCGCAATCCGGTGGCTCCTCCGCCAGAGCAAACAGCTCGCCGGAAGCGGGCGTGGGGGAACCAAGGGCGGCCGAACAGTTTGGGCAGGGTTGCGTCGCACCTTCGTCCGCCCGCCGCCCGGCGCGGTCTGGACGGGCCAACGAGACGTGAGTCGCACGCCGCGCCATCGTCCTGCTCGGCTCGCTGATTGTCGGCTCCTCTGCGCTACCGCTCGCTCAGCAGTCCGAAGGTCTGGCCCTCAGGGTCGACGACGTAGGCTGCTTTAGCGGCACTGAGTCGGCTCCTCGCCGGCCCCTCGCCTGCGGCTCCCAGTGCACGGGCGCGGTCAAGGTAGGTGTCGGCATCCGCGACGGAGGCCACGAGCGCGGTCGTCAGGTGGATGGGCTGGCCAGACCGATCTGGACCTGTGGCTCGCTGAGATGAAGGCATTCACGCGGTTCGAATATGACCTTCTGCCAGCAGGACGTTCCAATGATCGAGCAGCACTCGCAGGTGAAGATTTCCAGCTGAGGCTTACATGACGCCTGAGCACTCTCCGTAACCCACGGACCTGACCGTAGTTCGGTTGACGAGGTCGTAGCGGTCGGTGTCCTCGGGGTCGGTGTCCTCGCGGTCGGCGACCAGCCTCGGCGCCGACCCCGCCGAGCAGCTCCGGGAGGTGACGCGTGGCCTCGGGGCCGAAGCACTCGGTCGAGGTGGTGGCCTCCGGCGAGTCGCACTCGAGCACGCGGACCTTCGCGCCTACGGTGCGGTTCCGGCGTGTGGTGGGAGGCTGGCCGTGCAGCACGCGTTCGAGATGGTCGACGTGTTCTCCCCCGAGCCCTACCGAGGCAACCCGCTGGCAGTCGTGGTCGACGCCGAGGGGCTCAGCACCGAGGACATGCTGCGGATCACGCGCTGGTTCAACCTCTCCGAGTCGGCGTTCCTGCTCCCTCCCTCCGACGGGCAGGCGGACTACCGCGTCAGGATCTTCACACTGTCCGGTGAGCTGCCGTTCGCCGGTCACCCCACGCTCGGCAGCTGCCACGTGTGGCTGCGAGCCGGCGGCCGACCGGCACGCGACAACACCGTCGTGCAGGAGTGCGGCGCCGGACCGGTGCGCCTGCGCCGGACCAACGACGGTCTGGCGTTCGAGGCCCCGCCACTGGTCCGGTCGGGACCGGTCGACGACCTCCTCCTCGAGCGGATGGCGGCGGTCCTCGGCGTCGAGCGGGACGCGATCGTCGACGCGGAGTGGGTAGACAACGGACCCGGCTGGGTGGCGGTCCTGCTGCCGGATGCCGAGTCGGTCCTGGCGGTCGAGCCCGACGTCGCCGTCCACGACGGGGACGGCCCGCTCGACGTCGGGCTCGTCGGGTTCTACCCGCCCGGGTCACCGTCCGCGTACGAGGTGCGCGCGCTGTTCCACGACGAGCGCGGCCGATGATGGAGGATCCCGTCACCGGCAGCCTCAACGCGTCCGTCGCCCAGTGGCTGGTGCGCACCGGCCGTGTCGAGCCGCCATACGTCGTGAGTCAGGGCACCCGGCTCGGACGCACCGGCCGGCCTCGGATCGACCAGGACGGTGAGGGCACCATCTGGGTCGGTGGCGGCACCACGACCCTGGTTGCCGGCACCCTCCAGGCGTGACGCCCGGCGCCACTGTGACTCACTCGTGTCCGTCACGCAGTCCGCGTCGGACGTCCCGTGGCAAACCGTCGACGACGGCGTCCCACGACGCGTCGATCCAGTCCCGCACCTCGTCGTCGTCGACGGTGCCGTCCAGGGTGACGGTGTTCCAGTGCCGCTTGTTCAGGTGGTAGCCCGGCTGCACCGCGTCGTAGGTATCCCGCAGGATGAGTGCCCAATCCGGATCGCACTTCACGCTGATCGTCAACGGCTGGTCGTTCTCGCCGATGATCGCGAACACCTTCCCGCCGACCTTCATGACCAGGGCGCCGGGCCCGAACGGGTAGCTCCCGGCGGCACCCGGTTGCGCGAGGCAGTGCGCACGCAGGCCGGCCAGGTCCATCACGACGCTGAGCGTAGGTCGCCTCGCGTCTGCCACGGCATCTCGACCGTTTCGGTGCACCACGACGGCCGAAGACCGACGAGGAGCGAACGATGGGTCTGCTCGACAACCTGATGGGGAACGCTTCCGACGTCGACGCGGCGAGCGTGCAGGAGGACCTCTCCGACCTCCTCCTACCCGACGAGAAGGTGGAGGTCGCCTTCGCGGTGTTCCGTGACCTGTTCGTGTTCAGCAGCCGCCGCCTGCTGCTCGTCGACAAGCAGGGGATGACCGGGAAGAAGGTCGAGTACCACTCGGTGCCCTACCGCGCGATCACGCAGTTCAAGGTCGAAACGGCCGGAACGTTCGACGCCGAGGCGGAGCTCGAGATCCACGTCTCCGGCGGCGCGGCACCGATCCGCAAGACGTTCGGGAAGAAGTCGAACATCATGGGCGTCCAGAAGGCGCTGGCCGAGCACGTCCTCTAAGGCCTCCTCTAGGCCGAAGGCAGGGCTCGACCTTCACGGTCCCCGTCACCGACCAGGCCGGCGCGGTCCGAACGCCTCCTCGAGGTGCCGTGGTGGGGCATCGTCGGGCACCGGCGTCCGAGGATGGACGCGTAGGCCGGCCTGGAGCGTGGTGACGACGAACCCGTTGTTCGAGAAGGACGCGGCTGGCTGCGACTCGGCCTCCCCCAGCCACCGGGCCCAGCGGTCACGCGATGGGGGCCGGTAGGAGGTCCAGGCCGTCGCGCACGCCGCCGAGGTGGGCCTCGCGACCGCACGGTCGATGGCGATACACCACGTGACGCAACCTTCGGCGGCCAACGGGTCGCCGTGCGTCAAGAACGAGACCTCGGTGGCCGCCGCGGCGATGGCGTCGCGTCGCCGAGGTGGGCGAGGGCGACCGGCGCGGCGGGCATGAGGCTGCCGTTGCCGGCGGCTCGCCCCGGGTCCCGTTCGTAGTACCGGCGGGCGGCGCCCGGCAGTTCGCCTGGTGAGCACACGCTTCCCAGCACCTGGCTCGTCGAGACGCCGACGTCCTTCGGCCCGCCCTGAACCAGTCCAGGAACCACCGGTCGACCGCCTCGACGTCGACGCGACATCGTGCCCGTCAGGTGTGACGCTGCGCACAGCTCGGCGGCTGGTGTGCTGCCGGCTCAGGCAGCGAACGAGAACGGCACAACGAGCTCGACGCCGTAGCGGTCTCGCACCAGCCCGGTGTCCGGAGTGCGTGAACGCGGTCGAGGAACTCGACGCCGACGGGATGGCCGTCCGGGTCGCGGTCGACGTGGAGGACGTCAGTGAGTTCATCGGTGCGAGCGACAACCGCGTACTACTCCTGGTGGCGGCTGATCCTCTGGCTACGGGTGGGGACCAGTACAAATCACCACACTAGGGCCAAGACAAGTTGATAAACCTACGTACGGAGTTGCAATGGCTTCTGCGCGTCACGAGGCGCCCGAGAGCTCGAAGAAGACCAACTGTGGGGCAGCGGCGATCCTCATTGGGGCAAGGCTGAATCCAATGCCGCACGTCACAAAGAGCTGGTTCCTAGGAGCCCCATAGTCCTGTGGGGCGAAGCCGTCGACGACGACTTGCGGCTCGTCGGACATGAGTGCCAGGTATGACCAGCTCTGTAAACCGGGTAGCGCGATCTGGCCGCAATGGGTGTGCGCGGCGACCGCCAACGGAGCGTGTCCTGAGGGGATGGCGGGGAAGGAATTGGAGTTCGTTCCGTCTCGGCGATTTCTCGCGGTTCGCCCAGTTCCTTGCACAGAGCTCAGCGCAACAAGGACGTGTTCAGGCACGACTCGATGAATTGCTCGCTCAGCTAGAAATGCCGACCGATGGCTGAACGGAACCCCACATACATCGGGAGAGTAAGGCACGTCCTCGGCGCTCGTGTGACAATCGCTCTCGATCCGAATCTCGCTGGTGTAGCCCCCATCTACCGAGGTCGGCTGATGCCCGTGGGGCAGATCGGATCGCTTGTCCGAATCCCCCAAGGCCTCGTGGATCTGATTGCCACCGTCACGCTTGTCGGAATAGCGGAACTAAGCGGCCCTCAAGCTCCGCTCGAAGCCCTTCAGACTGGAGAGCGTTGGCTTCAGGTCCAGTTGCTAGGAGAAATTCAGGGAGCGTCTGGACAGTTCCAACGCGGGGTCGGCACATACCCGGGCCTCGACGATCCTGTCCACTTCGCAACAGCCGCTGAACTCGCGGCGGTGTTTCCGCCTCCAGGACCTGGGCATCTACAGATCGGACGGCTGTCGGCAGCCGAGCAGGTTCCCGTCTCCTTGGACGTTGGAAGGCTCGTGACGCGACATGCTGCCGTCGTCGGCTCGACTGGTGCCGGCAAGACGAGCGCGGTCGCGACCATCCTGCAAGGGTTCGCTCGTGGTGGCTGGAAATCAGCGAACATCGTTGTCATCGACCCGCATGGTGAGTACGGCGAGGCACTCGGCGACGATGCCGAGGTTCGATCCGTCCTAGGCACCGGCGATCAGAGATTGCAGGTCCCCTACTGGGCGCTACCAGCCTTGGATGTCCTTCGCGTGTTCGCGGGAACGACTGGAGGCGGGACAACAGGCAAGATTCACGGAACTCGTCGCTGACGCGCGTCGTGAATTCGTGGCATCAGCTGACTGGTTACACCTAGATCCGGCGGCCGTAACGGCAGATACGCCCGTGCCCTTTGACTTGAAGGCCGTCTGGCACGAGCTCGACGGCGAGAATCGCGAGACAGTAGCAACGAAGGGTGACAGGGAGAGTGCCGAATTGGTGAAGGTGGGTGACGCGGCGAGCCTGACTCCGGCTGAGTACGTTCCCCATGGGCCGGGAGCACAGCCTCCCCACCAAGGTCCGTTCTTCGACGTCCATGGGCGAGTGCCAGAGTTGCTGAGGCTCGGACTGCAAGATCCTAGGCTCAAGTTCCTCCAGGAGCCAGTAGGAGAATTTGAGGGGCCGGACCCGCTTGTACCCGCGATGCACGACTGGCTGGGGGGCACGAAACCCGTCTCCGTTCTCGACTTCAGCGGAGTACCAGAGCAAGCGCAGAACTCGCCATTGGGGTTGTGATGCACTTGCTCTTTGAAGCCGCCGTTCGTACACCAGCCGATAGTGGAGGCATAGGCCGACCTCGACCTGTGCTAGTGGTTCTCGAGGAGGCTCACAGATATCTAGTGTGCCGTCCGCTAAATACGGTAAATAATGGCTGGGCGGGTGTAGATTCCCTGTGACGGGCTGATGGTGGCGACCAGGAGCTGGCATGGGGCGTGCGGGGCGACCGACGGTGGCGATCGAGCTGAACGACGACGAGCGGCAGACCTTGCAGCGGTGGGCGCGGCGGCACACGTCGTCGCAGGCGTTGGCGTTGCGCTGCCGGATTGTGTTGGGCTGCGCGCAGGGTGCCAGCAACGTCGAGGTCGCGGCCGAGCTGGGGTGCAATCCGGTCACGGTGGGCAAGTGGCGGCGCCGGTTCGCCGAGCATCGCCTGGAGGGGCTGGTGGACGCTCCGCGGCCTGGCGCCAAACGCACCATCTCCGATCAGACCGTCGAGGCGGTGGTGGTCGACACGTTGGAGTCCGCACCTGCCGACGCGACGCACTGGTCGACGCGTGATCTGGCGAAAAAGCACGGGCTGTCCAAGACCACGGTGGCTGAGATCTGGCGGGCGTTCGGGCTCAAGCCGTGGCAGCAGGACTCGTTCAAGGTCTCTCCCGATCCAGAGCTTATCGAAAAGATCCGTGACATCGTGGGGTTGTATCTGAACCCGCCAGAAGCGGCGGTCGTGTTCGCCGTGGACGAAAAACCCCAGATCCAGGCGCTGGACCGCACCGCCCCCACGTTGCCGATGCTGC